>JADZFI010000134.1 GCA_020850025.1 Saprospiraceae bacterium | reverse complement strand
TCGTTTGAGGGTGGGCACGAGATTTTACCTGATACCCTCAGAGAGTTATTGGAGAAGCTGAACTGATTTCTACCTTTGAGCCGAAACTTAAACACCTGACATGGATTTTAAAAAATTCCTTCCCCACCTGATTGCCGCAGCGGTGTTGATTGCTGTTTCGGCGGTGTTTTTTGCGCCCAATTTTTTTGGCGGCAAAGTGCTGCCACAGCCTGACAACGACAAGGCACGGGGCATGCAAACCGAAATTCAGGATTATCTGAAAAAAGACGGCAAGGCGCCGCTTTGGACCAATGCCGCTTTTGGCGGTATGCCCGGATACCAGATTTATTCGCCCATTGAAGGCAATCTGACCAAACCGCTGGCAAAGGCCTCCTTTTTTTACACGGATGCCACCGGCGTATGGGCGCAGGTTTTTGCGGCCATGATGTTCATGTATCTGCTGGTGGTTACGCTTGGCGCTGATTGGCGGGTGGCCCTGTTGGGGGCAACGGCTTATGGTATCAGCACCTATAATGTAGACATTCTGGAGGCCGGCCACTCTACCAAGATGGCGGCTCTGGCCTTTGCACCGGGTCTGCTGGCAGCTACGCTGATGTTGTTCAGAGGGCGTTGGCTGGCCGGAACCGGGCTGCTGGCCTTGTTGACGGCCATGCAGGTGTACGTGAACCACATACAGATCACCTATTATACCTTGTTGATCGCCGGCATTCTGGTGCTGGTAGAACTGGCCGATGCCATTAAAAAAGGCACACTGGCCGGCTGGGGCAAAGCGGTGGCAGGTATGGCACTGGCCGTAACCATTGGTTTTGCCAGCAACCTTTCCAAATTGTGGCCTACCTACGAATACAGCCAGGAAACCATCCGCGGTAAATCCGAGCTGAAAGCCAGTGCCGACAAGGGTGACGGCTTGAGCAAGGATTATCTTTTTGGCTGGAGCTACGGGGTATGCGAGAGTATGACGCTCATGATTCCCCACTTTGCCGGTGGAGGCGCAGGAGAATCCTACGAAGACAGCAAACTGGTAAAAGCGCTGGTGCGTCAATTACCACCCAATACCACCAAGGCACAGATGCAGTCGCAGGTGGCCTCCCTTTTTTACAATGGAGATCAGCCTTTTGTGGGCACTGCCATCTACTTTGGGGCCATTATCTGCTTTTTGTTTTTCCTCGGAACCTATCTGGTGGAAGGCCCCATCAAGTGGTGGCTGGCACTGAGCGGTATTTTCATGCTCATGCTGGCCTGGGGCAAAAACTTCTTTTTGAACGATCTGCTGTACGATTACCTGCCGATGTTCAACAAATTCCGGGCAGTATCCATGGCCCTGGGGCCAAGCCTGCTCTGTGTGGCTGCGCTTTCCGCCATGAGTATACAACGTATAGTGGATCCTAATCTGGACAAATCGGTTAAAATGCGCGGTTTGTGGATATCGCTGGGCGCCACCGTGCTGCTTTCCCTCATCGGTCTGGCCTGCGCCAATACAAGCGGCCCGAACGATGCCGCCCTGGGTGAAAACGCCCAATTGCTCAAACTTCTGGAAGAAGACCGCTCCAGTATGCTGCGCAGCGATCTGATGCGCTCCCTGGGCTTTATCCTGGCGGCAGCTGCCTTGATCTACCTGTACCTGGGCGGCAAACTGAAAGCCGCCGTGATGGTAAGCCTGGTGGCTGTACTGTCGCTGGCCGACACCTGGATGGTGTGTATGCGTTCTATCCCGTCCAGCAAATACGAAACCAAACAGGCTGCCACGGCGCCACCAAAGCCGGAAGTCTACGACAACCAGATCAAAGCCGATCCAGACCCGCATTACCGCGTGCTGGATTTGAGTCGCGGCGGCATCACGGGCAACGCCACTACCTCGTATTTCCACAAGAGCTTGAGCGGCTACCATGCCGCCAAATTGCAGCGCTTCCAGGAAGTGGTGGATAAATACCTGACCAAAGGTCTTGGACAAAGTCTCCACATCGTGGGCATGATGAACGGCAAGTACATCGTGACCGACAAAGGCCAGGTGATCAGCAATCCGGAGGTTTGCGGCAATGCCTGGTTTGTTTCGCACTACAGCACGGTGAGCAATGGCGACGAAGAGCTGAACGCCCTGGGCGCCCTGAATCCGAAGGATTCGGCGGTGGTACAGAGCTCCCACGCGGCTTCTCTGCAAGGGCTGAACATTCAGCGCGACAGCAGCGACTACATCAAACTGACCAGCTACCACCCCGACCGGCTGGAGTATGAATATTCTGCCAAAAGCGATCAGTTAGCCGTCTTTTCGGAGATGTGGTATCCGCCGGCCAAGGGCTGGAAATGCTATTTGAACGGTCATCCGGCTCCGGATTTTTTCAAAGTGGATTACCTGCTCCGCGGCATGCGTTTGCCGGCCGGAGAAAAGCAAAAACTGGAAATGCGCTTTGAGCCTGCTTCGTTCTACACCGGTGAAAAAGTATCCTATGCCGCCTCGGCACTGGCATTGTTGCTTTGTATTGGAGCGCTGTTTTTATGGTTTAAAAACGGTGGTCAGATCACAGAAGCATCACACCTGAGCGATGTGGAAGCGGAAGAGGAAAGAGGAGCTAAAGCTGCGGTGAAGGCTCGGAAAAAATAAGCTCCATGTCCAACAAAAGATCTTTTCCCAGTCCTATTTCCATCCTGATGCTGGTCATTATCCTGGCTGCCATCAGCACCTGGTTATTGCCTGCGGGCCAATATGCCAAGCTTTCGGCAACTGAGGAAAAGACGTTTGTAGTGACCGGCCCGTCGAGCACAGCCAGTCTACCCCTGTCGCAAAGAACCCTGGATAGCCTGGGGATTGGTATTCCCGTGGAGAAGTTTCTTTCCGGCGACATCCGCAAACCGGTGTCCATTCCGGGAACCTACCAGTCGCTCGAAAAGCATCCGCAGGGATTTATGGAAATCCTGCAGGCGCCCATCAAGGGGATCATGGAAAGCATTGATATCATACTTTTCATCCTGATCATTGGGGGATTCATGTATGTATTCAATGAAACGGGTGCAATGGTGAAGGGCATCAGCTGGCTTGCGGCTACGATGAAAAATCGTATGCCCTTGCTGATCGGAATTTTGACCTCTGCCCTCTCTTTCTTTGGGGCTTCCTATGGAATGGCGGAGGAGGCCCTGGTTTTTTACCCCATACTTGTTCCGCTGTTTTTGGCAGCCGGGTATGATTTGCTGGTGCCTCTGGCCATCATTTTTGGCGGTACCTCTATTGGATGCATCGCTTCATTTTCGAATCCTTTTTCCGTCATCATCGCCTCCAACGCTGCCGGCATCAACTGGATGGACGGGTTGACGGAGCGCCTGGTGCTGTGGGTGGTGGTCACTGCATTGCTGATCTGGTATATACTTCGTTATGCGGCCAGGGTAAAAAAAGACCCGACCGCTTCGCTGGTGCATCGAATAGATGGCCCGGTGGCGTCGCCCTACCCTACCATTCAAAACGATGCCACCACATCGCCCAAGCTGGAGCTTCAAACCACCTTGCTGTTATTGATCTATCTGCTCACCTTTTTGACCATGATAGTGGGTGTGGTATTTTTGAAGTGGTGGACGGTGGAAATGTCAACGCTGTTTTTGGGGCTTCCGTTCTGATTGCGGTGATTACCCGGATGAACGAAAAAATATTCACGCAGGAGTTCATCAAGGGGGCAGAGAGTTTGTTGAGCGTTGCCTTCATTGTTGGCGTAGCGCGCGGCGTTACCATTATTCTGAATGAAGGGAATGTCAGCGATTCAATACTTTACTACGCCTCCAACCTGATGCAGGGTGTTCCTCCGGTGCTCTTTATATTGTCCTTATTAATCTTCTACCTGATCTTTTCCCTGTTCATCCAGTCCAGCTCGGGTATGGCGGTGTTAACCATGCCCATCATAGGTGCATTGGCCGTGATCGTTCACATACCGGGCAGAGAAATCGTGAACTCCTACCTCTTTGGCATGTGCATCATGTCGTTTGTAGCGCCCACGGGATTGATCTTACCCTCCCTTGCCCTGGTCCATGTCAGCCTGAAGACCTGGTTAAAATTCATCACGCCCCTGCTGGCGATCCTGCTGGTGCTGTGTTCTGTGTTTTTGATGGTGGGGATTCAATTTGATTAAGAGCAAGGGCCCAGTATACGCAAATCGCGTCCCGGACCTCGGCAGAGGTCCAACGTTTGTAGCACATAAAACGTAAATCGTGTCCAGGACCTCGGCAGAGGTCCAACTCCCGCTGCGAGGTTGGACCTCTGCCGAGGCCCTGGAATTCTCAAAACATCGCTGCTACAAACGTTAGACCTCTGCCGAGGTCTGCTCTACTCCCTTCCATAAACGAAACATGAGCCACCCCAAAATTGGAATGGCTCATGCTCGTTCTGCGTGCGAGGGTCCTCCTACCCTACTTCGCCTGTATCATCTTCTTCGTAGCGCTTTCGGTAGCTGTTTCCAGCTTGTAGTACAAAATGCCCGTGGTATTGATCAGAGCGCGATCCAAAGCAATCGTGTTCTCACCTTTGGCAAACTGTCCTTTCTGCTGATACACTACCCGGCCAGTTTCATCAAACACTGTCAACGTGGCCTCTGCTGCTTCTGGCAGGAAGAATCCGATGAACGTGCGGTTAACGAATGGGTTCGGCTGGTTTTGATACAACTCGAAGCCTACACCATCCACCGTCTTACCGTCGTAACGGAATGCTATGTTCAGACGACCATTGTCTCCATAAGCTTCAGCCCGCGTGATCATTCCGCTCACGCCAAGCATCTCGCTCAGTTTGCCGGATTGCTCTGCGCGCATGCGCAGCGTGAACGACTGTGGTCCATCCACAGATACCGTGGTGGCGCCCTCGAAGATAGTACCGAAGTTGCCGGCCGTGATGCCGTCCGTTTCTTTTACCTCCATGGTTTTCAGGCCATTGTGCAGGAGCGTGAACTGGAAGCCCTGCAAGGCCTGGGCAGCTTTGAACGTCACTTCGAACGCTTCATCGGCTTTTACCTCGCGATCTTCTATATCAAAGATTGCGGTGCCGCTGCTGCGTTCCTCAGCCGGGGCGTTCAGGTTGGGAATAACGGACCCGTTCACATCCCCTACTTTTATTCCAACAAAGTTGGCCTCATTCTGATTCGGTGCTATATCTAAAAACCCAATAACCTCAGGGAAGGAGGTCTGGAATGGGTTGTAAACGTTGGGGAACACGAACTTTTTGTCCACAAAACGCCAGGCAGTATTATTCGGCAGTTCGCTGTAAATGCCCAGTATGAGTTTGCGCAGTTCTACAATATCAAAGGTGGTAATGGAGCCGGATTTATTGGCATCCGCTGCAATCATTTTATAAGGGGAATTGAGCGGCTCCAATCCCAGAATATGCTTGGACATCAACACCAGATCGTACGTTGTCACGCCATTGAGCGGGTTGTCGTCCTTATCCGGCGCAACCACAAAAGCGGCTTCTATGGGCAACATGGACACATTGTATGCACCATCCGCATTCGTCTGAAGAGACATTTGGAAAACAGGGATAAAAGTAGAGGATCCATCTATG
>JADZFI010000133.1 GCA_020850025.1 Saprospiraceae bacterium | reverse complement strand
GGCATAACATCCATTGGCAGGTTGTGCCGCGATGCGGCATTTGGATTTCGTCCCGCCGCCCGGGCTACCAACGTTGGGGGGGGCGATGCCCCGGGGTGTTGCGCCCGGGATGGTGGGATGGCTATATTTCGGCCTGCTTGGTGTATCCCAGGTCCTTCGCTGTGCACAGGGATACCTGATTGACGCTGGTTGGGCCTCTTGCGAGGCCTTTTCGCTGCGCCATGGCAGGGCAAAAATTGTATCCCGGGCGCAGAGCCTACTTGGACATTGGACATTGGATATTGGATATTGGACATTCCCCCCTCCCTACTTTTTCATCTTGTACGCAATCACATCCAGCTGCTCCTTGATCGCGTCCAGTTGGGTGTGCAGCTCCGCAATATCGTCTTCCAGATGGTGCACTCCGGCATCCCGCCGTGCCAGCCGGTCTTCCAGCTCGTGCTCCTTGCGCACCTCCTCCATGGCATTCATGATAACGCCAATGAACAGGTTCAACACGATCATGGTGCCAAACAATACAAAGGAAACAAAATACGCCACGGCCGACATCCCATGCCCCTCCGGCGTTACACAGCCCGATTCCGGACCGTAACCCCATTTCGGATCATTGCAGCCAAACATGTTCACGTACATGATCTCCGACCAGCCTTCCAAAGTGCTTACCCGGAAGAGCGATAACATGGCCGTACCCAGTGAACCGAAGTGAAAAGGATCGTTTTTGCTGAAAATAAACACGCCCATGGCGCCATAAATGTAATACAGCAACAAAAGCAAAATGCCCACATAGCCCATGCTCGGGATACTCTTGAGCATGGCATTGATCAGCATTTTAAGCTGGGGAAGGGCTTGTACCAGGCGCAGCACCCGCAGCACCCGTGCCAAACGTATTACTGCCACAAAACCGGCATTGATCTCCGGCAGCACGTGCGCCAGCCAGCAAACGGCCACAATCACGAAATCAAATATATTCCAGGGATCCCGGAAATAGTTCCAGGGGCGTGCGCCCTCGGCCAGCACCTTGATCAGAAACTCTGCCGTGAAAATCAGCAATATGAATAAATCCGCCCCCTCCCGCAGGTTGCGCCAGGGAGAGCTGTCGGTGTGATAGGATTCAATTCCCACCAACACACCGGCAGCCAGTATTACTCCCAGAATCAATTGATTAAACCAACGGCTCTCCGCGATTTGACGAAAAAATGCAGTGGACATGTTGAGCTGATATTTTTCAGCAAAACAACGGCAAAACAGGCTGATCCACAAACTTTACCAAACCTCAACGGAAATATCACCTCAAAATGGTCACATCGCCGTAAATCACCTCTGTTTCTCCATCCGGGAAAACGACCTCGGCATACCACACATACACACCCGGATTCATGGGCTCGCCCTTGAAGGTGCCATCCCAACCCAAACTTTCGTCGTTGGGCAGGAAACGCTCCCGCACAAACATCTGCTCACCCCAACGGTCAAATATTGCCAGCTTGCGGATTTCCACCACGCCCTTGGCGTACAACGTGAAATAGTCATTCTCCCCGTCCTCATTGGGGCTGAAAATGTTGGGCGGATAAATGAGCCGCTTGCGACTCACCTGCACCAGTATGCGCTCCTCAGCCGCACAGCCATCGGTATCTTCTACCCGAACGGTGTAGTAACGACTGTTAAGGGGCTTGGCCCAGGGGCTCGGACAATCGTCGCAGGAAAGGTCGGTGGCAGGTGTCCACTCCCAGAAGGCTATCTGCCCGGGTGGCACATTGGTGTTCGGCGTCAACTGAATGGAATCGCCCTGGTCAATTTTTTGGATATCGGAAATATTGATTACCGGCACGAAAGGCTGCAAAATGGTGGCATCCACCTCCATCTTGCAACCATTGGCGTCTTCCACCACCATACCATAAGTGCCCGGCGCCAGCGATGAATAGGCAGCCTGATCGGTGTACTGTTGTCCGCCGTCTATGGAAAAGCGGAACGGCGCCCTTCCGCCACTTATCACGCCAAAATTCAGCGTCCCGGTAGTCTTAAAACAGTTGGGCTGAACGGTCTGCGGAGTAAACGCCGGATCAGGAATTGCCTCCACAGTCAGAGAAGTCGCAGAATAACACCCGTTTTCCGAATTGGTCACCTGCAGGGTGTAAACCCCGGGTTCATCAATCAACGGAGTAGGTGTGTTTACGCCGCTCACAATATTCCCCCCGCCGGCAACCGACCAGGAATAGGTCATGGCGCCTATTGTCGGACTGGAGCCCAACAGGGTTACTTCCGTGCGGTTGCAATGCAACGGGTCCGTAGGGATGATCAATGCCCCCGGCGTATTTACGTTTTCCTGCACGAGAATTTGCGCTGTTTGCGTGCAGCCGTTTTCGGTGTTGGTTACGGTGAGCAGATAATTGCCCGGCTCGTTCACCGTAGCCTGGAAAGTGCCTTGTCCGGAAACAATATTTCCAGCGGAGGTAGCCCAGTTAGCTTGATACACCGCGCCCTGACTGGAGCCGGTTCCATCCAGTATCACGGTGGTTTGCAGGCAGGTCAGTATTTGCGGAGCAGCAATAGCAGCCACCGGCAGTACCGTATTGCTGCCCACGTTGGTGCTCGATTGTGCTGTGCAACCATTGCTGGTATTCAACACGGTCAGGGTATAGCTTCCCGTACTGCCTACTGTAGGCGTAAGGGTATTACCACCCGCTACAATGGTGCCTCCGTTCGTGGCCGACCATTGGTAAGTGAAATTCCCACCGGCCGAGGAGCCGGCGCCATTCAACAACAGGGTTTGTACCGTGCAGGTTAAATCTCCGCCCGCTGCAACCGTGGCCATAGGAGGCATAATGTCCTCCTGCACCTGTACGGCAACCTGGGCATCGCAGCCATTCAGCGCACTGACAACTTCCAGGCTATACTGACCCGGGGCATCTACCGTTGGCGTGAGCGTGCTGCCGCCCTGTACAATATTTCCGTTGGCTGTGCTCCATTGCACCGAAAAGTTGCCGGAGCCGGGTTGTTGCACCTGGGCCTGCAAGCCGATGCTCTGCACCGCGCAGGTAAGCAGTGCCGGATTTTCGATGGAGAACTGCGGCGCCAGGGTATCTATGCCAACTGTTACCACATCGCTGGCCGAGCAGCCGTTGCTGTTCAGGGTAGCCGTCAGTTGATAGGTTCCGGTTTGGTTCACTGTCGGCGTAAGGGTATTGGCGCCGCCTGTGATGCTGCCGTTGGTGGTAGTCCAGGCGTAAACCGCCGATCCGCTGGGTGAGGAACCGCCCAGGTTAACCGAGTTAATGCTACAGGTCAGCAAACCAGCAACGCCGGCATCCACCACCGGCGGAGCAACATCTTCGGGCACCGTAACGGTGCTGGTAGCCACGCATCCGTTGGCGGCGTTGGTAACGGCCAGGGTGTAAACACCCGGCTCGTTCACCAGTGGATTCAGGGTAGTGGCGCCACTCACAATATTTCCGCCGCCGGCAGCCGTCCATTGATAGGAAAAGCCCGGACCGGTGCTGGCATTGCCGTTCAAACTGGTTTGCAGCACATTGCAGGTCAGCGTAGCTGCCGTGCCGGCATTGGCTACCGGCGCATTGAGATCATTAAATATCTGCACCTGATCGATTGAAGTGCAGCCGTTGACCGGATTCTCCACGGTAAGGGTGTAAACCCCGGCCTGATTGACAGACGGTGAAAGCGTATTGGCGCCGGAAAGAATGTTACCGCCATTAGAGGCCGTCCATTGGTAGGTCAGGCCCGGCGCACCGGCGCCGCTGCCCTGAAGGGTGAGGGAAGCGATCAGGCAACTGAGGGTATCATTTGCCCCGGCATCTGCCACCGGTGGTTGGGTATTTTGGGCAACATTCACACTCTGCGTAGCCAGGCATCCATTGTCGGTATTGAACACCTCGAAGGTCAGCATACCGCCGGCATCCACCACCGGTGTTAGCGTATTAGCGCCGGAAACGATATTCGCACCGCCCGAAGCCGTCCATGTATAGGTGAAATTGCCGGGAAGCGACAAGTTTTGGCCCTGAACGGTAATGGTTGGAGCATCGCAGGTAACTATGCCTGGCGCAACGATCTGAATATTGGGCAGGTCGATGTCTTCTGCCACATTGACCGAAGCAGTTGAGGTGCATCCATTGATACCGTCCGTCACGGTCACCAGGTACAGTCCTGGTTGATCCACGGTAATGCCGGCAGTGTTTTGTCCGGAAATGATATTGCCTCCGGTGGTCTGCCAGCTGTATTGCAGCGCCTGTCCCTGTGCACTGGCGCTCACCGAAACGGTGGTCAACAAACAGGTAAGCACATTTGGCGGCGCTATGCTCAATACCGGAACTTGTATATTCTCGGAAATGACAACAGTATTGGTGGCCGTACAGCCATTATTGGCGTCGGTAGTGGTAAGCAGATAGGTACCCGGCGCATCCACCTGAGCAGAGAAGCCGGATGTGAACAGGATGTTCCCGTCTTGCGTGGTCCAAACTGCCAGCCCTGTGCCGTCGCCGATCAATTCAAGTTGGGAGGTCAGACAAGTCAGTGTATCCGCCGAGGTCAAAATCAGAGCATCCGGGGCAGTTGTATCCTGCTGAACCTGAACGCTTGAAGAGGCTACACAGCCGTTATTTGCATTAACAATTTCCAGCTGGTAGGTACCCGGCGCATCCACCACCGGGTTGGGGGTGTTGTTGCCGCTGAGAATATTTCCGTCTGCTGTTGTCCAGAGGTAGCTGAACTCCGGCCCGGAGGAGGAACCGGCAGAAGAGAGCGTTTGAGTGAAGATAGTACAGGTAAGCGCTCCCGGGGCTGCAACCGCCACTGTCGGGGAGTTGTTATCCAGTTGCACGGTGGCCGTCACCGTAGCCGTGCAGCCGTTGTCCAAATTAGTGGCCGTCAGGGTGTACAAGCCCGGCTGGTCTACGGTTGGTTCCAGGGTAGCGTCACCGCTGACGATATTACCGCCGCCGGAAGCCGCCCACTGGTAGGAAAAATTCCCGGAACCGCTATTCTGACCCTGTATGGTGGTTTGCAGCAGGGAACAGGTCAACAAACCCGGCGCCTGCACCGTTACCGGTGGTGCTGCAGTATTTTCTGTTACAATGGCCAGGTCGTTGGCAAAACAGCCGTTGCTCAGGTTGGTCAGTTGCAGCTGGTACGTTCCGGCCGCATCTACTACCGGATTGGGAGTACCTTGTCCGCTCACAATATTTCCGTCAATCGTTGTCCAGATATAACCCAGGTTGCCGGAATTAGTGGATCCGTCTGCGTTTAACACCACCTGGTTGATCAGGCAACTCAGCGTATCCGGTGCATTGGCAATGGCTACCACCACATTAGTATCGGCCTGAACGCTCACCATGGCTGAATCGGCGCAGAGACTTACACTGTCGCGCAGGATCAGCCAGTAATCACCGGCGGCATTTACCTCCGGTGTAAGCGTATTGCCTCCGCTTACGATGTTTCCACCACTGGTGGCAAGCCAATCAATATAAAAACCCGCCCCCATGCCGGAGTTGCTGCCTTCCAACACAATGCTTGGCGACTGGCATGTGACGGTATCCGGCGATAGTATCTGGGCAATGGGAACGCTGAAATTAGCAGAAACAAGGGCGGTATCGTAGCTGAAACATCCGTTTGCAGGATCGAATACCGACACTACATAGGTGCCAGGCTGATCTACCTGTACTGCAGGGTTAAATTGCCCCGAAATTATATTTCCATCCAAGGTGGACCAGTTGATCTGGACAAAAGACGGCGGACCAACGGTTATGACAATGGAGATGGTGTCTTGATCGGGATCGCAGGATATTTGCGGTGGCAGCGAGCCCACTACGGTTGGCGGAGTGGTATTGGCCGGAACTACCACGGTATCTCTGGTGATGCAGTTATTGCTGGTATTGGTGATACTGAGCACGTACGTTCCGCCCGCCCCGGCAGAGGTATTGAGGGTATTGACCGGCCCGGCAATTTGCCCGGTTATTGCCGACCAGGCATAGGAAAAATTGGGCCCGACACTACTACCCGTGCCCAACAGAGGAACAGTGTCATTAAAACAGGAAATAGTATCATTCGAGGAAGCAATCGTGACCGGAGGATCCGTGGCCGTTATCACCGTCACCTCGGTACTGGAAGTACACCCTGTCATGCTGTTAGTCACCAACAAATGATACGTCCCGGCCTGGTTCACCGTACAGTTTTTTTGATCGTTACTCCCGATGATGTTGCCGTCAAGGGTGGTCCATTCGTAGATGCTAAAAGCTGGCTGGCTGGAATTCCCGACAAGCAGTGTGGTAGGCGACCCGCATCCAAGTGGCTGTGGCGGCGTAATCCAGGCGGCTAATGGATTGGGGTTGAGCAATACATTTACCGTTGCGTTCTTGGAACAAATGATATTTCCATTCACCACATAGGACACCGTGAGTATATACTCACCGGGTGCATCTATCGTAGGTGTGAGGGTATTTTCTCCTGAAACAATGTTGC
>JADZFI010000132.1 GCA_020850025.1 Saprospiraceae bacterium | reverse complement strand
GGTCAATAGAGTTTTTGACGTGTTCGCCAATATGCCAAACATCACAAAAAGTCATCCTGACATCAAACAACTCTATAACCTTGGCAAAATTGCCGCTTGACAATGCTTAATTCTTCACGAACCATTGGTTTAATTATTTCATTGAAAACTTGACTAAAAGATTTTGCTAATGCTGTTTGTTCTTTTGATGCTAAATAATTCTCCTTTGCTTTTTTCGCTATTTCATAAAATATACCTCTATATGGTTTGAAACGTAATTGTTCGAACTCTATATCTGGTCTGATTCCAACCATAAAATCTTCATATGAGTAGTTTTGATGAAATGTAATAAATTCGATTTGCCCTTCTTTTTTTAACTTGTCAAAAATCTCTTTACTGTCTTCATGATTGCTTTTAATACCAGTAACGATTTCAACTGCCTTGTCTATGCTGTTGTAAGTTTTTCCAGTTCCTGGAGGGCCAAATAAAATAATATTGTTAGGGTGCTTTTGTAATTCTCCTTGTTCCTTAATTTTTGTTGCACCTTTAGAGATAAATTCTACTCCAAAATGAGGCTCGAATATGTTTTTATTGGCTTCTTCAATTTTGTCAATTGTAATTTCAGTAAATGTGCTGTTGCCACTAGGGTAAATAAACTCCTTCAGGGACTTCAGTGCTGAAGGGTCTGAATTGATTGCCGCTTTAACATATTCAACCTCTCTATAAATCCAACCATTTTCGTCCGTTATGTCTTCGGGTACGTAACCCCATGAACCTGCTTTAACCTTAGCAATTGCAAATAACTCATTTCCTCCGATTGTGATATAAACAAAGTCACCTTCTGTTAAGTCATTTTTAAAAGCTTCTGCTTGCCCTTTTTTGGTGTCTTCATGAATAACTATCCATTGATTCTCCTTAAAAACATCTCTTATGCTTTCGTTAGCTTTTGTCTTAAATGAGCCATGTGAGATTTTATAAAGTCGATTTTGATTAAGTGGAATAGTTAAAAGTTTATATTTAATTGGTTCGTCATCAATAATTAGGTTTTTGTTCTCTTCGTAGAACTTCAACATTTCCTCAAAATCAAAACTTTCAGGAGATAATTCAATGGGACCTTTTATGTATGAAGCATCTGAATGCCTATAAATTCCATATTTAATTGTACCATGATGAAAGTCAGCAAAAATTTGTAATCCGGTCGATTGTGATGCTTGATTTTTATTAAATAATGCAAACCATAGTCTATCGCTACCTTGTTGTCTAGCACCTTGAAAGTCAAAATAAATGTGTTTTACTTTGTCCTTTAATTGAAGTCTGTTAATAATTTCAGAAATAAATTGGCCAATGAATTCTCTTATTGGATTATGCCCGTAGAAAGTAATAATCGGGAAAAATATTGAATAGTAATTTTTGTAAGCACGATATTGATTTTCTTTTCCAGTTTTATGTTTAACAATGAAGCCTTCGAGAGTAGTTAAGTCAAGTTTATTGCCGTCTTTAAGATATTTCAGCACGTCTTTTCTTAAGTCAACAATAACACCAGAACGAGAAGCGTAATAGTCAAATGCTTTTTGGAGCTCGTCTTGTGGAACTGAATTTAATTTTGCTACTAAAGCATTTTTGTCGGCATAAAGTGTTGCAATTTCAGTTGAAATTTCACAAACATCTTTAATCCCTTTTTTTATTTCTTGATCTGTCATATTGTCGATTTATTTTATGTCGGTCTCGGTCTTTTTAGACTTGCACCCAACTCACAAATATACACACCTCTCCGTACCGCCGCACTAAAGTAAGCCAAACCTCCGAATCAAGCAAAAATTCAGAAAAAAGTAATTCTAAGTATTTGATAATGAATTGCTTTGAAAGGATGATTGGTTCGTCAATACACCCTAAACAATACAAAATGCGCACCTTTTTCAAGGCTCCTTTCTGTCCAGGAAGAGGATCTGCTCTCCGCTCCCCTCAAAACTTCCCCTCCAAAAACGCCTGTACATCCTCTGCCGTTTGGCCCGGGTTTTCCTCCTGGGGCCAGTGGCCGGTGTTGCGGTAAATTTTCAGCAGTGCCCCGCGGATGCGTTTGTGGAAATCGTAGGCATGTTCGGGGGAGATGCGGGTGTCTTCGGCGCCCCAGAGGATGAGGGTGGGGGCGGTGATGCGCTCAATGAGATCAATGGGCGGGCGGTTATCGCGCACGGAGGCCCGGTCGGTAAAAGCTTTGCGGTGCCCGGGCAGGAGCGACAGGTCGAAATGCCGCTGCACGAGGGAGTCGGTTACCAGGGCGTCGTCGGCCCAGACGTCTTCCAGGGAGAGTTGGATGAAGGCCCGGGGGGTTACTTTCCAGAGCGCCCGATTGATGACGGGTGTACTGGCCAGCCAGTTGATGGGATCGGTTTTTTTCTCTTCGAATCCGGGCGCGTCGAGCAGGATGAGTTTGTCTATGCGCTGTGGAGATTCTGCGGCGAACTGCCAGGCGATCTGGGCGCCGAGCCCGCAGCCGGCCAGCGACACTTTTTTGAGGTTGAGTTTCTGCAAAAAGCTGTCGAGGAAGCCGGCGTACATAAACGCGCTGTAGCTGCCCTGCGGATGCGGAGCACTCAGCCCGAAACCGGGCAGGTCAACGCTGATAACCTGTTGTTTTTCAGAGAGTTTTTGGGTCCAGCCGGCCCAGGTATGCAGGGAGCTTTGGGCGTCGTGCAGGAGCAGGATCGGGTCGCCTTTGCCGCTGGAGCGGTAGTGGATATCCATGCCGTCGACCTGTATGAATCTGGAATCCGGGAAGGCATATCGTTCCACGCCTTGTGCGGCAGGCAGGTCGTCATGCCAGTTCGACCAAACCCACCAGGCGAGCGCAATGATGATGGCCCACCTGATCATCCGCGAGATGCTCAGAATGCCCAGCCATTTCCGGATGATGGCAACGCGTTTGGAGGTGGTGAGGGTCATTTTTTAGAGGTTATTTCGCGGAGGTTTATTTCGCACGGATTTGTTTCGCACAGATTTATTTCGCACAGATTTCACACAGATTGTTTGCACAGATTTCACACGGATTATTTTCGCAGATGGCGTTCGGCATGGCCGTTCAACGGAGTCTGTGAGAAATCAATCAATCTTCATTCCAATCGCAAGTCGTAAATCGTAGGTCGTACGTCCTCACTTTCTCTTGACCAGTGCCGCAACGCCTGCAGCCAGGGCAAATCCGCCGAGTGCGCCTACGCACATGCGCATGAGCACGGGCCCGAGGGGTTGTGGTTGGGGGTTCTCGAGGGTTTTTTCGAGTTCCTGTATGCGCTCGCGGAACTGATTGGCTTGCTGAGGATCGCCCAGACCGCCGGCCAGTTGTTGTTTGAGCATGTCGAGCTCAAGGGTCATTTCCGCCTGCAGCAGACTGGGATCGTACAGGTGGAGTCCGTAGTAGAACAGCCAGTAGCACAAATTGATCAGCAAAAACACCACAAACGGGGTGCGCACGATCTCCCGGAAATCGCGGTCTTTGCCGTGGACATTGCAATCTTCCTGTGCGGCTTTCCACATGAAAAACAAATAGGCCGCCATGATCCCCCACTGAATCAGTGGACTCAGGAACAGGTTTTGTTTGGCCACATACAATACGGTGAAGTACAAGACTACTGCAACACCGCCTAAAAATCCGTAACGAATACCGGGGGACATGGGTTTGAATGTTTGATGGGTTTGAGGAAGCGCAAAAATAGACAGTTCCGCAGGAGCCTGTTCCAACAGGGGCCGGTTATATTTGCGCATTCAAGGCATTTATCATTCCTCTTTATTGTGAAAGCTGTTTACACCATTGGGTTGCTGGTTCTTTCCAACATTTTCATGACGGTGGCCTGGTATGGGCACCTGAAGTTTCAACACCTGAAATTTTTCCAGAAAGCGGGTCTGACCGGGCTCATTCTGGCCAGTTGGCTTATCGCCTTTTTTGAATATTGCCTCATGGTGCCCGCCAACAAGATTGGGTACAAGGAAAACGGAGGGCCTTTTACGCTGTTGCAGTTAAAGGTCATCCAGGAGGTCATTACCCTGGTGGTATTCACCATTTTCACGCTGGTATTGTTCAAAAATGAAGAGCTGAAGTGGAATCACTTCGTGGGCTTCGCCTTTCTGGTGCTGGCGGTGTATTTTATTAGAAAGTGACGGCCTACGGCTGACGGTGGACGGCCTACGGTGGATATTTTGACTGAAGTACGGATGGATATTCTGAACAATCATTGGTTGGCGTTGCCTTTTTTGGGTAGTGCCGCGGCAATCATACTCCGGCAGGATTTGCCGCGGACGTTTGACGGCAAGGTGGTCATCATCACCGGGTCGAGTCAGGGTATTGGCAGGGAGCTGGCCTTTCAGTTGGCCGAAAAAGGCGCACGCCTGGTGCTCAATGCGCGCAATGAGGCAAAGTTGCAGGCGGTTAAAGCCGAACTTGCGTCCTCAGGAGCCGTAGTGACCACCTGTGCCGGCGATATCAGTAAGCAGGCCGACTGTGAGCGGCTGATCAATACCGCTTTGGAGCAATACGGCCGGATAGATGTTTTGATCAATAACGCAGGGGTGGGCATACAGTACCCCATGGAGCAACTCCAGCCCGACGTGTTGCACACGGTGGTGGAAACCAATCTGCTGGGAAGTATTTATTGCACCTATTACGCCTTGCCCCACCTCAAAAAAACCAAAGGAAGCATCTTGTTTATTGGAAGCATTGCCGGCATACACGGCATACCATCGTCCAATGTATATGCAGCCACCAAAATGGCGCTGACGGGCCTGGCGGAATCGCTCCGCCTGGAAACCTTTGCCAGTGGAGTGCATATCGGCATTGCGCAACTCGGGTTCACCCAAAACGACCCCGACAAACAGCACATTGGTCCGGACGGGAATCTAGTGCCCTGCCCCAAACGCGATCCATCCATGGTGAGTCCGCAAGACAAAGTAGCCAAAGGCGTAATTGAAATGATCGAAAAACGGCAGCACAAACGGGTGTTCAGCGGCCTGGGCAAGCTGCTGTATTACCTGAACCGGATTTCGCCGGAGCTGGTCAACCTGATTCTGAGGAGCCAGATCAGGAGGTTTGGAGGCTGAGGGGAAATTCAGACCAACGCTGAACATCATTCCTGTTGTCCAACTATCACCCTTCGAACAACCCCCTTTTGCCCATCCGGACATATAACAACCGCGTACATGCCGGCAGGCCAGTTTTCACAATTGATCGTTCTGGCTATCTGCGTATTGTGAAAATCCTCCGCAAATACAGCCTTACCCAAAACGTCCAAAACAGTTATATTCCCGTTTGTAGCCTGATCGAAGCCGGCTATTAACCTGAATTGCCCGAATGCCGGATTGGGAATAATCTGAACAAGGAAATCATCGTTTTCAACTTCCCGAATCGGCACAACAGAGCTTACCTCAACAGACTGTACTCTGCTGCACCCATTGGCATCCGTAAGCGTCAGACTGTAGATGCCAGGCGCCAGATTTATAGCCGTTTCACCAGATTGTACGGGGTTTGTACTCCATTGGAAGGAGAAAGGCGGCAAACCAAGGAGCGGATTTGCACTTGCTGTCCCGTTGGCATTGCCATTGGTAGCCGGCGTGGTGCTTATCCCGGCGGAAGGCAAATCTTGCACTACGATGCGCACAGAATCTGAAGCAAAACAGTCTGCATTGCTGCCGGTTGCCGTCAATACCAGCGTTTCTGTCGGGGATGCCAGTATTTGAGGACAAGACGGACATGAAATCGAGCCTGCAGGAGACCAGCTGACCGTTTCAAAACCGTTTACGGTTAACTGAACCGTGTCTCCTTCACAGATAGAAAGATCCGGGCCAAGATCCAGCTGACCTTGCGGTGAAATGCTGATCAAAAGGGTGTCTGATTGCCTGAATCCACAGGCATCCCAAACATTTACATAATAAATGCCAGGGCCAAAGGCCGTGTATTGTTGCTCAACTGAGCCATCGTTCCATTGATAGGTGTCAAAACCCGCCCCCGCATTCAGGGTTATGGCATTTGCACTGCAGGTACTGACATCCGGACCCAAATAGAGCGTGGGGTGATTCCAGGTAAGGGAGGCTTGCACCAAATTATCTGAATACTTGCATTCCAGCACACGAATTGGAGAGAAATCATTGGACAGGTTGTAGGGTCTAGGAATACTGCCGTCGTCGTTCAGTACGGCATAAAACTGGGCGCCATTTATTGCAGGGATGGTAAAAGTCTGTTCGGTGCATTTGCCGGCCGGCGTTTTTGTTTGCACATACTGCAAATTACCCCATGGCGTGGCATTCGTCAAGGTCGGGTCAGACGCATAGAATTGAATGGGGATACTGTCCGGCAAATTTCGCAGACCGGTATTACACACGCGAAGGCGCACCAACAGGTTTTCATTGGAACACCCAATGCTGTCCACGCTTACATTGGCATTCGCGGCAGTAATGATCGCCCTGAAATCGCTGTTGAAGCTCGGCAATTGCCCCAGGAAACGATTCAGCGGTCTTTGCCCACCCCCAAAAACCTGACCGCTTTGCTGTTGCACCGGTATACTCAGATCATCTGCAACCTGAGCGCCATTATAGCCGAATTGATTCCACACAGGTCTTGAACCGGTCCAGCTATCGGGTGCATCCACTTTCAGTACGCGCAGGCGTCCGCGCAAACTGCCGGTTGAGTCCGGCCCTCCGGCATCAAAGCTGGTAAAAATGATTTCAGGTTCGCCATCTCCGTCGCAATCGGCTACCACCGGGTATTGATCGGCGGTGGCACTGGGAGCCTCTATGGAGAACCAGTTTCGCGCGGTATCCACCGTGGCCGGGAAAGGCAGGCCGCCGCCATATAAAATGCGAAGGTGTGTACGGTCGCGGTACACCAGTTCAGCGTACCCGTCTGCATTAAAATCAAAGGAAGTAGCGGCCGTAAACCCGAGCGAATCCGTGGTAGGGATGCTCCACCAGTACGGCGCATCGGGATTGGTATTGGCAATATTCAGGTTGAAGCAGGTCAGGCGGTTCGAACTGGCGGCTATGATTTCCGGAAAATCAGTGCTGTACCCCATTGTTCTGTCATCAAAAACATTGGCAATGCAGGGCATTCCTCCGCTCAATGGCGTATCTTCCGGGTAAGGAAACCATTTCACCAGTCCGTTGCGATTCCAGGCATAAACGCCGTAGGAGTTATTGCGTTTCCCGGCCACCACAAGCTCCGGTATGTTGTCGAGGTTGATATCGGCCGTGGCAGTGTATCCATCACTCCAGGTAGTGCTGCCGGGATCGAGCACGTTCAAATCTTTTCGAATGGTGATTCCTCTCGCATCACCGTCCCATACAGTCAGGTCAACGGAGTACATCACAGGCCCTGCGCCAAGTTCAGGCCCGTCGCAATCCGGATCGCCTCCGCACTGGTTTTTGGTGAGCAACTCTGCCGCAACCGAACTGGAGGCATTATAGTCAAAGTTATTAAAGGCCAAACGACCTGACGGTTTGGTAGTGTCGGATTTGGCGATGACATTATACCCAAGATTGCCGGAGTTCTGACCGTTGTACAATGCTAAAACCAAATTGCCTGCATATACATCCGGCACGCCATTATTGTCAAAATCAGCAAAGGCTGGTCGTACGTTTGTCTGATGCCCGATTTCAAGTGGAATTAACAGTGATTGGCCTGTTAAAGCAGGAATGGCTTCAACTTGGTACCTGTGTAAGGATCTGAACGTATTAGAAGTTTTAAAAAACAAATCAGGTTTGCCATCTCTAAAAACATCGGCAACAGCTACATGAGATGCCGGTTCTGTATAAAATCCAGGAAAGCCATTGCTTGCGTCAGGTTGAAAGCGATTGGCGCCTGTGCCGTTATATACCAGCAATCTTCCGGATTCATCTGCTAAAAATCCATTCACAATGATTTCCGGGATTGTATCTGTTTCTGGATTCAGGTTAGCAACAATAGGGACACTGAGCACATTTACATCTTTACTCCCGGATTCCCAGGCTACATGTGCACGGATTCCGGTGGGCGGTGGCGCGGTACAGTTTTGATCGGTGTAACAATTGCATTGAGGGTCGTAACAATCTATAAACCCGTCACCATCGTCGTCTATACCGTTGTCGCAATTTTCAGCACAAACAGGGTATTGCGGACATTCCACATAAGGGAAAAGTGTGAAGGACTCGGGCGCCAGGCTGTCTATTGGAGGAATGGCTACGGTATCCGGCAGGGCGGGGGTAAGTCCTATGGCAATAAACGCTTCATTGATGGTATAGGGCTGCTTTTCGACAGCCAAGTTTTTTTGTACGCAATTTCCTGCATAGCCGTCTGGAGTGGTTTTCATGAGATAAATAAAATTGCCTTCATTTGTATTGAAAGGAAATATAGTCTGTCCCTGGTACTCCGTAGCACTCCTTAACAAACTAGAGATGAGTCCGCCACCCGAACCATAAAATCCGGAAACATAGAATGACCATTTCACCACGCCTGTACTATCAATTTTTGTAAGAGACTGATGAGCAATAGTAGATGAGAAAGATGTGCCACTATAAATATATCCGTTATCAGGTGTTTTTTCAAAAAGTGCGCTACCACCGAATGACGGACCATTTGAAGTTGCGCTATACGAGTTTGACCATAATAAAACGCCCTCATCGTTCCATTTAGCGATACCCATAAAACCAAAATAGTTCCTAAAACTACAACTAAACCCGCCATCAGCATCGGGAGCGATCTGGAAACCTTCGAAAAATTGGTTTGGATCAACAGATTTAATTTCTTTGGTCCACAAAATTTGACCACTTTCGTCTATACGACTTACAATGCTGATCTGATCACTATTGAAAAGGGAATAAAAGCCTCCACCCGTTCTTGGACACAGATGATTAAAGTGTATATTAAAGTAGAAATATTGTACCGTATCGTTGCGTTCCCATACAATTTCACCCTGAGGATTGAAAAATTGGTATCTCGTTTTATTATTAACATAGGAGCTGGCCAAGCAGCTGCCATCAGCCTGAATTGCAATCTGTGGCTTATTTAAATAGCGGGAAAGATTGCGAATCCACAACAACGTTCCATTACTATCTATTCTAGCAATAAAACGATTTTCGTGGTTTCTGCCATAAACAATAGCGGTATAATCTGAAAGCATACCTATTTCATTGACAGAATTTGTATTAAATTGAAATGGAAGCCCTATTGTTTTGCCCCAGATAAATTCACCATCTTTGTTTATCCGCATAGTCATGGCTTTCCCACACTGCGAACCACCCAAAAGCAAATCGCCATTTGGATAAGGTTCTATGGCATATACTTCCATTGCGCAGTTTCCTCCCGTCCAACGATAACTCAATTGAGGTGGCGCCGTAGGGGTGCAATATGGCTGTATGGGTACTATTTGTGAAAGGGTAAGACTACAATAGGCATTGGATGCAGTAACCTGTACTGTGTAGGTTCCGGTTTGTGGAAATGCGTTACTTAAATTCGGGCCAACACCGGCAAAAACACCGTTTATCGTCCACTCAAACTGATCGGCATGCGCTATTGAAGCGTGGAATTGCATGGTTTCGCCCGGGATGCCTGTTGGGGAAGACGCTTCTATACTGCCACTTAAATTGCAGGTTACCT
>JADZFI010000131.1 GCA_020850025.1 Saprospiraceae bacterium | reverse complement strand
GACCGGGTATGGAGCACCTATCATTTTATGGATGCGGTGGTTCATTTCATGTCAAAACACATTCCTGAAATAAGGGACGCCAGGGCTAAAGCCTGTGAGAACACCCGGACTAAAACCGAATTCGTGCTGGATTATATGATGGATCAGAAAAAGCCTGAGCAAATCACCTTCAAAGGGTATGAAGCTAAGTACAAGCCATCGGAAGTAAGCGGGTTGCCGAGATTATGGTATGATCGAACTGCACCCTATGAAAAACAAATCCCCTATTACAACCATTTTGTGCCGCATCTGAAGGTGAACAAGCCATCTGCCTACATCATACCACAAGCCTGGGAACTGGTATTGGAGCGATTGAAGATCAATGGTGTTGAGATGAAAGTCCTGGAAAAGGATATTGAAGTGGAAACGGAAACCTACTTTATCAAGGATTTCAAAACCCGGAACGGCTGGGAAGGCCATTATTACCATCACGGCGTGACGCTGGAGAAAAAGCAGATGAAGCGCCGGTTCAGTAAAGGCGATGTGGTGGTGTTCACCCATCAGAATGCCAACCGGTACCTGATGGAAACCCTGGAACCCAATGCTCCTGATTCCTGGTTTGCCTGGAACTTCTTCGAGCCGGTACTCATGCAGAAAGAGTACTTCTCGGCATATGTCTTTGAAGACCTGGCTGCACAATTTTTAAAAGAAAATCCGACTATTAAGGCCGAATTGGATACTCAAAGAGCCGCCGATCCCGAGTTTGCAGCAGATGCCGCCAAGCAGTTGGATTGGGTGTACCGCAAATCGCCCTGGTATGAACCAACACACAGAATGTATCCGGTAGCACGGGTTTCCAGCACCCAGGACCTGCCGCTGAAGTGAGTTAACCGCCGCCGCCCTGGGCGCCGGGTTTATCCGGGAAAATGGGCTGAACATTCAGTGAATCTATAGGAGGCACCGGTGCAGGCTGAAAAGGTCTGCCCGGACGCAATCGGGCCAGAGAGTCATTCAGGGCGCTTTGCGCTTCCGCCAATAACAGTGAGTCTACTGTTTTTTCGGCTTGCTGCATGAGTGCATCCCTGCACTCCTCGCGCTTTTTGCGGACGAACAAATCAACCCGCTCTGCCACCTTTTCCTCAACGATTGCCTCCTTGTCCCGATCGCAGGAGCTCAAACCAAGGATGACAGCCGGAAGAATCAGGTAGACAACTAAGATTTTCATATTTCAATTTAAGGGCAAATTTGAAGTTTTTTCCGGCATTTTAATAATACCTGTGTTAAGACAGCCTCCTGATATTTTTCGTCACTTTAAAAAAACAGCATATAACCAATCTGTAACAATGTAAATACAAACTTCCCCGAAAATTCATTTCCGCTGACATTAACATGACAGAAAAAAAACAACCTTCCTATTGCTAATGATATAAAGAGCCCATTATCTTTGTATTAAACGAAGGGAAATGCATCTGCTTTTATGCCTTCGAATATTAGAGCAAATTCTCACCTTTTGGTGTTTTTTTAAGAAGTTTTCATTTGGTTTTTTGGGGTTATACAGGGTGCTACTGAGTAATCAGTTAGTGCCCTGTTCTTTTATGGTCATTCCTTTACTGCTCACCATATCGTACGGCAAGTCTGATTACCTTTGCGGCCATTGAACAACACATGAATATGAAACAAACTGCATCCCTGCTTTTTTTACTTTTATTACTGTCTGTACAGAAAGGCTTTGGTCAGCTAACGCCGTTCCCTTACCAAATCAACAAGGAGGTAATGGCAGATTCTGCCATGGTGGTTACGGCCCACCCTCTGGCAACCAAAGTAGGACTTGACATCCTTAAAAAAGGAGGGAATGCCATTGATGCCGCGGTTGCAGTACAGTTTGCCCTGGCTGTGGTGTACCCTCAGGCCGGCAATATCGGCGGAGGCGGCTTTTTGATTTACCGCGATGCCAAGGGGAAAAAGACCCTTGCACTCGATTTCCGGGAAAAAGCACCGGCAGCCGCCGCTGAAAAGATGTTTCAGGATACCCTGGGAAATGTGGTAGCCAACAAAAGCAGATATGGCGCACTGGCCTGCGGAGTGCCCGGCACGGTTGATGGCATGTGGGAAGCCCAGTTCTACCATGGTCGGTTGAATTGGGGGGAGGTCGTGACCCCGGCCATTGAATTGGCCGACAAAGGATTTCAAATAACCGAGCAGGAGGCTCAAAATCTGAATGCAGAACGCCTCACTTTTGCCAGAAACAGCAGTCTGAGTCCGGCATTTGTCAAGTACCAAAACTGGCAGGCAGGCGACTGGCTTATCCAAAAAGATCTTGCTCAAACACTGCGTAGAATTGCCGGCGACGGCCGCAATGGCTTCTATTCGGGTGCAACCGCAGCCCTTATTGTCAAAGAAATGGAGAAAAAGGGCGGGTTAATCACGCTGGACGATCTGAAATCCTACAAAAGCGTGTGGCGTACGCCCCTGGAATTCGACTGGAAGGATATGCACATCATTACCATGCCACCACCCAGCAGCGGTGGCATCATCCTGCGACAGCTATTAGGCATGGTGAGTGATTTTCCAATGAAGAGCTATGGATTCCACTCCCCTCAAGCCGTTCATCTCATGGCAGAGGCCGAAAAACGAGCCTTTGCTGACCGTGCAGAACACATGGGCGACCCTGATTTCTGGAAGGTTCCGGTAAAAACACTCACCGATCCAACCTACATTAAAGCACGCATGGCCGACTTTAAGCCAGATACCTCGTCCAATAGCTCCGCTATCTTAGCAGGAGCCATCAAGGAGAGTGAGGAAACTACCCATTACTGCATCGTTGACCGGGAGGGGAATGCGGTTTCTGTGACCACCACGCTCAACGACAGTTATGGCTCCAGAACAGTGGTAGCGAATGCCGGCTTTATTCTTAACAACGAGATGGATGATTTCAGCGCAAAACCCGGTGCGCCCAATTTATATGGCGCCGTAGGAGGCAAAGCAAATGCCATCGCCCCTGGCAAACGCCCGCTGAGCAGCATGACGCCCACTATTGTGACAAAAAACGGCAAAAACTGGCTGATTGTAGGCACTCCTGGTGGTACCACCATCCCTACCAGTGTATTCCAGGTGATTGTGAATGTGGCAGAATTCGGTATGAGCCTGCCGGATGCCGTTCAAAACAAACGCTTCCACCACCAATGGAAACCCAACCAGATTTCGGCGGAAGAGGGTTGCTTCTCCGAAGAGACGCAAAGAAAACTGGAAAAATTGGGTCATCAAATCCAGTACAGAAGCCCCATCGGACGGGTAGAGGGTATTATCCGTTTGCCTGATGGTAAATGGCAGGGCGTTGCTGACCAAAGAGGGGATGACGCTGCAGCAGGGTATTAAGTGATTACCACTTCATAGCCTTTCCCAGCCAGACACGTCGCCCGTCCTCCAGTACTACATAAAGTCCGTAAATGCCAGCCGGCGCGGTAGTGAAATCAATTACCAATTGCTCTGCGCTGGTTGGCATTTTCATCTTTTGCCATACCCTACCCTGCTGATCCAGCATATAAACCGCCTCGGCTGACATTGGCTGACCGAACCGGATGGTCATTTGATCCCGAACCGGATTTGGGAATATGCTGAAGGACTCGGAAAAAGATGGTACACCCAGGAAGTCGTCTATGACCCCATTGCAATCATTGTCCAACCCATCGGGCAAATTGCCTTCCGTTCCATTCGGATTAATGGCAGCATTTGTGTCGTTGCAGTCAACATTTTCCGGATAGCCATCCTGATCGGCATCGTTGAAATAGAAGAGTTGTTTGGCCTTCTCAAAGGCATTGATCCCCACTTTGGCCCCAATTCTGCGCCCGGGGATATCGTCTTCGGGCGGATGAATGCCTCCCCAGATTCTCGACAGACTGGTTTGATCCGAGGCATCCCTATAGGTGGCCCACTGGAGAGTAACGTCCACACTGGGCCCTTTTTCCACTCCTAAAAATCCGCTGTTGGCCGTGATATGGAACTCTCCCATTCCGCCGGGGAAGT
>JADZFI010000130.1 GCA_020850025.1 Saprospiraceae bacterium | reverse complement strand
TCCGAAGGGGAGTTAACTGCTCAGGTTGTACGCCGCACCAAGGAATCTCCAGCCGGAGAGTAAACACTTAAAAACCACGCTAGAACATGACTGACACCGACGGATTCCGCGACGTACACCCACAGGCCCGCATCGGCAATAACGTTCACATAGGCAACTTCACTACCATTGAAGAGGATGTTACGATTGGTGACAACTGCTGGATCGGGCCAAATGTGACCATTATGAACGGAGCCCGGCTGGGCGATAACTGCCGGGTGTATCCGGGAACCGTACTCAGTGCTCCCCCTCAAACCAAAGTTCACCTCGATGAACCGGCCACCCTCGAAATCGGATCAGGAACCATTATCCGGGAATGTTGCACCCTGAACCGCGGCAATCTAAGCTTCGAAGGCACCACTGTTATTGGCGAAAACTGCCTGGTAATGGCCTATGTACATATTGCTCACGACTGTAAAATAGGGCACGACAGTGTGCTGGCCAACAATGTAACCCTGGCCGGACATATTGAAATTGGCGAGTGGGCCACACTAGGCGGAATGGTAGCCGTGCACCAGTTCGTACGCATAGGCGCCCAGGTGATGGTAGGCGGAGGCTCCCTGGTACGTAAAGATATTCCCCCCTTTATTACAGCCGCCCGCGAGCCCTTATGCTATGCCGGCATCAACTCCATCGGGCTGAGGCGCAGGCGTTTCAGCACGCAGGAAATGCACCATATTGAGGATATCTATCGCATTCTCTTTGTGCGCGGGAACAGCGTTAAAAAAGCGCTGAAAATCATTGAAACAGAAATTCCGGACAGCGCGCTCAAAGACCAAATCACCTCCTTTGTAAGCAGTTCCAAACGCGGCATCATCAAAGGCTATCGCGCGTGACAATTCAGGCTAAAAATATCGGCAAACGATACCGCCTGGAATGGATTTTCAGAGGGCTGACTCATTCCTTTCAGGCAGGGGATCGCTGGGCAATTCTCGGACCCAACGGATCCGGGAAATCGACCCTGATGAAGGTATTGTCGGGCCACCTCAGCCCATCCAAGGGCGATATCAATTTTATACACAACAACTTTGCTGTAAAGGAAGAAAACGTTTACAAGCATATTGGCTATGCAGCGCCTTACATCGAATTAATTGAAGAGCTGACCCTGGAAGAAGCCCTTAAGTTTCATACCCGACTTAAACCTCTGCTGCCCGGGTTCACACCGGCAACGTTGTACGAATTGCTGGCCCTGCCTAAAACCCGCCAGAAAGAGATCCGGTTCTTTTCTTCCGGCATGAAACAACGCCTCAAACTCGCCCTGGCTATTTGCTCCCAAACGCCCGTGTTGCTCCTCGACGAGCCCGCCACCAACCTCGATCTTCAGGGAATTGGCTGGTATAAAAAACTCATTGCCGAGTATGCGCAGCAGCGACTCGTCATCATCGCCTCCAACGATCCCCATGATGCCGATTTTTGCCCCAATCATTTGAATATTCTGGATTACAAATAACTTTCGGGCTTATTAATCTCTTTGATTTATGAGCCCTGAATTACCCATTCGCCCGGGCATTGCCCTCACCCCTTTCCAGGAAGGCGATCAGCATCATCTTGTTCTTTACCTGAATGATCAGCAGGTTCAGGAAAACACCGCGAATATTCCCACCCCTTACACCCACAAGGATGCCGACGAATGGCTGGCGCACGTACAGCAAATGTTTCTGGAGCGCGGCGCCCATTTTGAACTGGCCATCCGGCACGAACAACACGGATTGATAGGCGGAATAGGCTGTTTTATGCGTACCGGTCTAGAAGGTCACCGCGATGAAATAGGCTACTGGCTGGCCGCTCCCTTTCGCGGACAAGGCATCATGCCGGCTGCAGTGAGCGCTTATTGCCAATGGCTGTTCTCCATGCGCCCTAACCTGGCCAGGATCGAAGCCAAAGTGTACACCCATAATGAGGCCTCCTGCCGGGTGCTGGAAAAGAACGGCTTCCAAAAGGAGGGCCTGATGCGCAAAGCCACCAAAAAGAACGACCGGCTTATTGACACCTGGTTGTGGGCAAAAATTCGTTAAAACCGGGTAAATCGCTCGGTAAACTCCTCCTTTTTGATGCGTGAAACAGGGATATTGACTTTGTTGGGCATCACCACATAGCCACCGTCGCCCCGGATGCGATGAGAATGGATTTCATGGAGGTGGCGTATAGTTCAACAGATCAATAGATCTTAATCCTCCAGCACCACAGCCGACTCAATCACAATGGTCTCCTTCGGCACATCGTCGTACCCGCCTACGCGACCCGTTGGAACGACTTTGATGGCATCTACCACTTCTTGTCCTTCAATGACTTCACCGAATACACAGTATCCCCAGCCATGCATGTTTTCGCCGCTGTGATTGAGGAATGCATTGTCTTTGACGTTAATGAAAAACTGGGAAGTTGCAGAATGTGGATCGCTGGTACGCGCCATGGCGATGGTGTATTGGGCATTCACCAAGCCATTGTTGGCTTCATTTTTAATGGGCGCCAAGGAAGGCTTTGAATTCATGGAAGCATCCAGACCGCCCCCCTGAATCATAAAATTATTGATTACCCGATGAAAGATAGTGCCATTGTAGTGGCCTGCATTGACATATTTCACAAAATTGTCTACAGTTATCGGCGCTTTTTCCGAATTCAGGGAGAGGGTGATTACACCCTTATTGGTAGTCAGTTGAACCTTCATTACAGAATGGATATTTGTTGTGTGGTTGTTTTGAAAATGATTGTGTGTAGAATCACACTACTAGACATTTTGGTTTCAGACCTGCAAGGTTTCCAAAACCTTACAGGTCTAAAACCAAAATGTCCAGTAGTATGGTGCGGAATACTACCGCGCAGCAAAGGTAGGCATGTTAATCTTAGGTGGGCATGATAAGGAGACACCTTTCCGGTGCTATTTTTGCAGTGCTTGTTTTTCATCTTTTTCCTCCATCCTCAGAACGCTCCTGCTATGACTATCCGGCCCTCCACCCTCCAGTTTTTGAAAGACCTCGCAGCCAATAACAACCGGGAGTGGTTCCAGGCCAATAAATCCCGTTATGAGGCCGCATTAGCCAACATGAAACAATTTGCCCAGGCGGTCGAAAATGTATTGGGGGAAACGGATCATCTGGAACCAGCCAACCTGTTTCGTATTTATCGCGATGTGCGTTTTTCGAAAGACAAGTCTCCTTATAAAAACAATTTTGGTCTGGGTATTAGCCGGGCCACCAAACGCCTTCGTGGCGGCTACTATCTTCAGATTGAACCGGGGAATTCCTTTATCGGTGGAGGCTTTTGGCAACCCAACGCTGCAGACTTGAAGCGCATTCGGGCTGAATTTGCGATGGACGACCAGCCTATCCGGGAAATCATGGCGGAGGCACGCTTTCGGCAATATTTTGGCACACTCCAGGGCGAAACGCTGAAAACAGCGCCACAAGGATTTGATAAAGACCATCCCGCGCTTGACCTGCTCCGAATGAAGGGGTTTGTGGTCAAACGAAATGTCACGGACGAGGAAGTAACCAGTGAGCAATTCCTGCAGGAAGTGAAACTGACGTTCCAGGCTATGCGCCCCTTTTTCGATTACATGAGCATGGTATTGACTACCAATTTGAATGGGGAAAGTGTGCTGGAGGATTAGGGGAGGAGGGGCCTCCCCTATTTTTTCACTATTTTATACTGCACGCTGCCACCTGTCTGGCTGAATTCAAGCCAGTACAGGCCGACCGGCAAGTTGCTGATATCCGTTTTGAACGCTGCATTCCCGGAAGTTGCGCGCCAGGTTTCGGTGCGCAAGTATTGTCCCTGTGCGTTTCTTAGTATGACTGTCAACTCGCCTCCGGCATAACCTTCCAGCACCATGTTGAGCGCACCGTCGGTTGGGTTGGGGAAGATACTCAGCTTTTCCGTCCATACTGGCAGGGTAACTGCACTGTTCTCTTCCACCACCACCGTTACCGGTACTCTTTCGCTGACACACTCAAAGCCCGGAAAACCAACCTCCCAATCATAGAAATAATAATACCGATCTTCATTGAACGTGGAGTTTTTGATGCTCATCACTCCAGGTATTTCATAAGGATAATCGCAATTGGTGCTGCTTCTTCTG
>JADZFI010000129.1 GCA_020850025.1 Saprospiraceae bacterium | reverse complement strand
GAATCAATTTTCAGCGCAACCCCGAAAGCCGGAGGATTTTCGGCTCGTTCAAGGTAAAAATGGCCGGATACTGCGTATTATTCAAGTGTTCGACGGAGAAATTGTGACCGGCCTTCTGGAAGATACCGTTAGCGAGGTGCGCGATGGTCAGTATCTGCCCGATCTTTCCAAAGATCTGTTATACATCACCGTTCTGAACCGTTACACACCACATGCCACCCCGGCACTTGGCATGGTAACCGGTTTTGGTTTAAAAAAAGGCGCTCTTGCGAGCAGCGTAGCGCACGATTCGCACAATATTGTAGCGGTAGGCGCCTCTGAGGACGCACTGGCAGCCGTAATAAACGCCGTAATCGCGGCCAAAGGCGGAGTGGCCGCTACCGATGGCCAGGGGGACGTACGCGTGTTGCCGCTGCCCATTGCCGGGCTGATGAGTCAGGCCGACGGCTGGCAGCTGGCCGGCGACTACTCCAGTTTGGATGCCTGGGTAAAATCGACACTTGGGTGCATACTGAGGGCGCCGTTTATGTCGCTTTCCTTCCTGGCCCTGCCCGTCATTCCCAAACTTAAAATGACCGACCGCGGATTGTTCGACGTGGAACGGTTTGATTTTGTCGAGGTGGAGAAAGCGGTTGACTGAGTTGATTGTAACTTTACGCCCCGATCTGCGTTATAGCAGCGTATTGATCCTACGGCGTGGAAATCAAAGGCAAAGTCATTTGTGGTATTCTCGGGATTTTCCTGTTCGACCTTTTGGGCATCCCGCTGGGTGGGCTGATCGGTTTCTTTGTGGGCTCCTGGCTGGGGCACTATTTATTTGATCAACCCAAAGAAAAAGAGCAGTCCGACAGCGAATTCCGCGCCTACCAGCGTCGGCAGGGGGAGTTTGTATTTCATGTTTTCCGCCTCTGCGCCAAAATGGCCAAATCCGACGGGCCCATCAACGCCCAGGAAGTACGGCATATGGAAAGCCTGATGCGCCATCAATTCCGCATGAATGAACGGGGGCGGGAACAGGCCATACGCATCTGGAAAAATGCCAAGGAATCTACCGATACCTTCGAACAGTACGCGCGGGCATTTTACGAGGGCTTCGGCCGCGACCGGCATCATGTGATGAATATGCTGGACCTGTTGTTTGCTACCGCCGCAGCTGATGGCACCTTGAACCCCAAGGAAGAAGGAATGCTGTTGCGCGCTGCGGGTATATTCCAGATAGGTAAATTACAATACGAACGGATCAAAGCGCGGTATTACCAGCAAAGGGGCGGAAGTCCGTTCCACCAAAACGCCCGCTGGGACCCACTCGACCCGCATTATGCCATTCTTGGCGCCAATCCATCCGACAGCCTGGACGATATCAAGAAGAAATACAGGGCACTCGCCCTGCAGTGGCACCCCGACAAGGTAGCAGCCAAAGGGCTTTCCGCAGAAGCCCAACGTCACGCCAAGGAGAAGTTCCAGCAGATCAACGAGGCCTATGAGCGGATTACGGAAGCGAGAAGGTGACGACTTACGGCCTACGGTTTAGGGCTTACGATTTACGACTTTTGATTTGCGGTTGGCGGAGCGTTTGGCGGAGGCGACGGCTTTGGCGGCATCTATTCTGCCGTAGCCGTAATAGGGACTGTGCCCTTTCGCATTGTATTTCCCGCCTTCCATATCTATTTTTTGGCAGGATCGGCGGATAAGCTGCTTGACCTGCTTGTAAGAGTAGGTCGGGTTGGCGGCCAGTACAAGCGCTACCACACCGGCTACGCCGGGACAAGCTCCTGAGGTACCTCCGAATGCATTGGTATAATCGCTCTCTGCATAGCCGGGCTTGCCCAGCCGATCGGTGGTACGAAGGCCTTCACTTACCGGCGCCGGATGTTTAAAATCTTCCCATTCGAAGTCATTACTGGGGAAACAGGTCCAAACAGCCTCTCCAAAATCTGAATATACGCTCCGTTTGCCGGAGTCGTTGCAAGCCGCCACTGCAATAACGCCTTTGTAGCTGCAATAGCCATCGTTCATCACATCTTCCCTGCCATTTCCGGCAGCGAAAAGGATGACGCAGCCTTTCCCACCCCGACCTTTTTTAAGTGCGTATTCTATGGCCAGGCGGGTGCTGTCGGGCAGCGCGGTGGAGCGGAAATGGAGCGGATCATCCGTCTTCCACCAGTCGCCATCAGAAGGGCCCCAGGAGCAGGAGATAACGTCTGCGCCGTGGTCAGCGGCCCAGACGAAAGCATTGGCTTCGGCCATGCTGCCCAGACCGCTTCTAAGCCGGATGGGCATCAGGCTTGACTCCGGCGCTGTTCCGCTGGCGCCGTCCTTGAGGCCGGCAGCACAGGCCATCCCCGCACAGGGAGTGCCGTGCGAATCATCATCCAGCTTGGGGCGTGGATCCTCGTTGCCTTCCGTGGCATCGTAAGGATGCACGATCCTGCCTGAAAATTCAGGGTGATTGATGTCTACACCATCGTCAATAATGGCCACCGTGACGCCTTCTCCGCGTGTGATCATCCAGGCTTTGCGGATGTTCACGTGGTTGTCTACTTCCTTACCACTGATGCGGGTTTTGTCAAGATGCCATTGCAGGGGGTGAGCCGGGCTTTTGAACCGGCGCTCCTGCACTAGTTCAGGGTGACAAAATTCCACCTGCTTTTCTTTAAGCAACTGATCGGCAATGGCGAATACCTCCAGGCCGGTTCCTTCTTTGGCAGCCACGAAATAGGAATTTTCGGCAAAGGCCAGCTTGTTTTTTATTTCCAGGTGGTATTTGTCCAATAATGTGAGGCAATCTTTTTCCGAAGTGGCGTCCTTAAATTTCACAAAGAAGTTTTCCGTATACAGCATCACCTCGCCGGTTTCTGCGTCTTGTAACACCCTGCCGGCAAACCGGATTTCAGCCTCCTGCTTCAGAGCAGCCCGGGCTTGATCACGACGGGCAGTTCTACTTACTGCCGCTTCCAGCCCTAGCTCATCTACAGCTTGTGCTACCCGGCGAACCGTTACTCCGGCTTCCGGAAAGGAGGCTACCTCCGTGTTCCCCTCCATTACATCCCGGCTGCGGGCAGTCATATCGAGGTCTTCCAGTTTCCGATTCTTTTGAGTTCGAATAGCTACGAGGTCCGGACTCTCCACCAGTTGGATGGTTTTGCCCTTTTTGCCTCCAAATTTGACTTTATACATAACTTTCGAGTTAGGAGTTACCGCTTATGAATGGCAATGCACTGTAAACGTTAACAGACTCCAAATGTTTGAAGATGGCCCGACACGAAATGCAGGAAGCAAATTGACGTTCGAAAACTGTCAATTTTTTCCAGAGGAAAAGGTGGTCTCAACTTTGCGGCT
>JADZFI010000128.1 GCA_020850025.1 Saprospiraceae bacterium | reverse complement strand
TCAAAGACCTGAAGATACCGGTTCAGGAAGCCGTGATGTACCGCACCGTAAACAACGACCTTTCCGGACTCAAAGACATCAAGTACGATATCATCGCCTTTTTCTCCGCCAACGAGATCAAGTCCATGTTCGAGCAGTTTCCGGAGTTCAAACAGGAAGACCGGCGCATCTGCGTGTTCGGAACAGCTGCCCTGAAGGCTGTAACCGACCGCGGCATGAAAGTGAACATTCAGGCCGGCACCCCGGAGGCGCCCTCCATCGCTGTAGCGCTGGAAAACTACCTGAAGGTGGCGAACAAGAATAATTAAACAGCCGTTCCCGGCATTTTTATCACGAGAGCCAACCCGATCACCGGGCTGGCTCTCGTTGTTTTCCCCCTTCTGTGTAAAATCTGTGCCCTAATCTGTGTAAAATCTGTGCGAAAAAAACGTCCGAAATCTGTGTGAAACACCCCGGAAGGAGCTTCTCTCCACATTTATCCCCATCTGCCGGAATATTATTCCGCGGGAAATAACCACCTCTTCATCCGCCATTTTCCATCATTTATCCAACTATTATAACCACTTAAACAGGAATGCAGACCTTTGTGAGTACATGAGTGAAGAGTACATGAGTACATGAATGAGGAGGGGATAGCCCCTCAAACCCCTTAAACCCCTCAAACCCTCAACCGGCAACATCCTAACAATGGCAACGCAACAGCCTAAACCCAAGAAAAAAACCCTTCTGTATGTGCTCATCGGCGTGTTTGTGCTGCTCATTGTAGCAGCCGCCATCAAAGCCCGCCAAAAGCCCAAAGGCGAAGAAGTAACGATAGAAAAGGTGGAAAAACGCACCATCCGGGAAACGGTGAGCGCCAGCGGAAAAATCTTTCCTGAAACAGAGGTTAAGATCAGTTCCGACGTGTCAGGCGAGATCATTGCACTCTATGTAAAGGAGGGCGACTCCGTTACGGCTGGTCAGATCCTGGCTAAAATTCGCCCGGATGAATACCAAAGCGCCCTGGAACAAGGTCAGGCCTCCGTGGGAACCGCCCGCTCTCAGCGTGAAGTGTCCAGCTCCAATGTGCAAAGCAGCTCCGCACAGATTGAGCAACTAAAGGCCGATCGTCGCCGACTGGAATCCCAACTGGAAGTGGCCCGAAATACCCACCAGCGCAACGAAAAATTGTACAAAGACGGCGTAATTTCCACTTCCGAGTTCGAAACTTCGCAGAACAACCTGCGGGCAGCAGAAAGTGCCCTGGCCGCATCCGATGCCAATTTGAGTGCCGCTGAAAGCACCCTGGCAAGCGCTAAAGCCAATGTACGCGCCTCTGAATTCGGCATCAACAGCGCCAATGCCCGCTTGAAGGAATTGCGCACCAGCCTGCAAAAAACCATCGTAACCGCCCCTGTAAGCGGTATTGTGAGCAAGCTCAACGTGGAAAAAGGCGAACGCGTAGTGGGTACCCTGCAAATGGCCGGTACTGAAATGATGCGTATCGCCAACCTCCGCAGCATGGAAGTACAGGTAGATGTGAGCGAAAACGATATTCTCAAAGTAAGTCTCAACGACGAAACAGATATTGAGGTGGATGCCTACCTCGGACGCAAATTCAAAGGTAAAGTGACGGAAATTGCCAACAGTGCCAGTAACGTGGGCACCTCAGCAGCCAGTCTGAATACCGACCAGGTAACCAACTTCGTGGTGAAAATCCGGGTGGATCCGGCCTCCTACGCGGATCTTCTCGAGGACGGACGCCGCTACCCCTTCCGCCCGGGCATGTCGGCCTCTGTTGACATCTTTACGCATACCGCAGAAGGCACGCTTTCTGTCCCCATCATCTCTGTTACCGCCCGCGACGACGATAAGGAAGACGACAAAAAGAAGGATGAAAAAGAGCCGCAAGACGAGGAAAAAGAAAAGAAAAAGACCAACGACCTCATCAAGGAGATCGTGTTTGTGGTGTCGGGCGACACCGTTGGCGTACGAGAGGTAAAAACCGGCATACAGGACAATGATTACATCGAGATCATATCCGGCCTGCAGGAAGGCGAAACCGTAGTTACCGGCCCCTACTCTGCCGTTGCCAGAAAACTCAAAGGCGGCAGCCGTATCCATACCGCCGACAAGAAAAAAGGCGAGGGAAAAGAGCAGAAGAGTGGAATCAGTATTGAGGTTAATTAATTTACGATTGGCGATTACATGATAAATCATGTAATCGAAAATCGTAGATCAAAACCGCCTACCTTTGTGCCGCGCTTCGGGATTCCGGGTGCGGCACAATGTTTTATGGAAAATCCGAACGTATCCCCACAGGAGCCTGCGCAGGCAGGAACTGAAAAAACCGAATGTCTTTCCTCCAGCATGACGCTTTTCTGGAGGGTTTTCACGCCAATTTTCGGCACCGTGTTTCTGAGCGGACTGTTGCTCACCTTCCTGCTCATTCCGGAGGAAGAACTTTATCTGCCTTTTCCGCTTCTGTGGGGCAGGCTGTTTGTTTTTGCCATCTGGCTGGGCTGGCTGCTGTTTGTGCGCCGCACACTATGGCGCCTCAAACGCGTAGACGCGGGCGATACCCATTTTTATGTCACTAATTATTGGGTTACGGTGCGCTACCCATGGGTTGATGTGGATAAAGTAGAAAGAATCCGCCGTATGGGTCGCAAACTCGTAACCATCCACCTGAAGGCGCCCGGTCGGTTTGGACAAAAGATCACGTTCTTGCCCGGCGACCGGTTTGAAGCCTGGGTGGAGGAGAGAGATATGGCGGTGGAAGGGTAAGTAAGATTCTGCGTTTACGAAACCTGACAGGTTTTGTAAACGTAGAAATGCCACCTCCAACTACTCCATCAATACCACCCGCATCTGCGTCCTCCCTTGCTCTGTATAAAAATCAAGCAGATAGATTCCCTGAGCAAGTCCGTTCATGGGAATACGCACCTGATTTTCACCAGCGCTTCCTTCAAATTCCCGGTTCAGGACTATTCTGCCTGAAAGATCCGATAACCGATACCGACAGGTTTGGGAATGAGGCAGTTCAAATATCAGGTTCGCCTCTCCATCCGTTGGATTGGGGAAAACTTTTGCGCTCATTTGCCTCTCCACATCATGCACGGCGCTGGTACCAATTCTTCGGATGCACACATCGTCCAGTTTGGCCCAGGATACAAAAGCGCCATCAAAGACACTGTAATTGTTCCAAACGCTGATGGTTAGCGTGTTGAAATTCTGCGTAGCGGTCCAGGGGCCGGAGGTATAGGTCGCCCAGTTAGTAGTCAGAACGGGCGAGAGATATATTTCATCACAGGCGCCGGAGCAGTTCTGATAGCTTCCAGGAAGCCCTGTAGAGGCCCGAAAACGGAAACGGACACTGTCTTGCACAGTACTCAACCATTTGCCGCAGAAAGTGACCTCGTATATGCCTCCCATGGTGAACGAAACAGGTTGTTGAATACTCTCACCCACCACCTGATTGCCCCAGCCCTGAATGGCGCCTGCGTCCTGGCAAGTATCACCCACAATCACCTGTGGAGTGTTGGTCCAGAGGGTCCAGTTGCTTACATTGCCCGGCCCGCCCAAATTGCCAGGCAGGAGTCCGGCGGTAAAATCGCCATTCAACACGATGTTGTCTTCACAAAGCTTCGGGTCGGGAACCTGTATGGGTATGCAGTATTCATATATGCACGTCATGCCGTCAATCGAGGTTCTGGACACCACCATACACACAAAGTAGGTGCCGCCCACCGCATAGGTGTGAAATACGGTGTTGTTGGCGACAGAATTGCTGTTGGGCGACATGTCGCCCCAAATCCATAATACTTTGTCGCAGGTATCCAGCGCCACCGGTGTAAAGCTGGTCGGATTGCTTCCGGTAACGGTAAATCCTGCCGCCACTGCTGAAAAAAAGGTTGAATCACACAGGCACCCATCGGTCAACTGTTCAATCACTACTTCCTGACAGATCGTATCCACACACATGGTAGCAGAAGAAGTACCATAGGCATATACCACCAGGCAAACAGTATAAACACCGGTGTTTGAATAAGTATGCGTCGGGTTTTGCACAAAACTGGTACCAGCATCTCCAAAGCTCCAGCTCCAGGAAAAAATGGAACCGCTACCGATGGTGGAAAGATCAGTGAAGGTGGCCGTATTCCCGCTCAGCGCAAAACTGAAATTGGCGTTCAGAGCAAGTGTGTCACAGGGATCAAATGGGGTACTGTTGTGGCAAAAAGTCTGCTTGTCGTCGTATAAAATCGTGATCAGACCGGAATTGAAAAAATCTTGTGGAGTGTTCTTAGTCGGCTGTACAGAAACCACCAGCGGTTGTTGGGGTATTATGATCGTTTCTGGCGAATGATGGCAATCCTCTTCCGTTTTTCCGGCATTGTCGGTCTTGATCGCCAGAATATTATAGTCAAAAACGTGTGGCTGAATGATCTCATAAGTATGCCCTGTGATGAAATATTCGTCGGCGGCATCAGGTTCTACCCTGTTTCCCTGAGAGGCAAATCCCATTTCGTACACCTGCGTCCAGTCCATCGAATTGCCATCGTCGCTGATGCGCATAAGCATACACTGGCCGATTTCTGGCGGATCGCTCACGCCAGAGTCTTCGGCTTTGCCGGTTAGCACGAGTTTGTTGTTGGCGGCAAACTGAAAATGGGTGGAAAGCTCCAGGGCGCTGTTCTGGATATCATAAGTATTGGCCCAGATCAGGTTTCCAGAAAGGTCGGTTTGCATAGCCATGACCTTGCGCGGATCGCTGCCCCCCGTGTTATCGTGGGAATATCCTGACAGCCAGAGGCTTCCGGTAGCCGGAGTGGCGCCGCTGCAACTACCCTGTATGCACTGGGCAACATCGTCGGCATTGGGGGCGATGTCGTAGGAGTTCATCCAGGAGACCGATCCTGTAGTGGCGTCTACGCTGAGTATGAATACCTCTTCGTTTCCGCCGGCCGGAGCCGCAATTTTTCCGGTAATAAAATATTCGTTTGGCTGGTTGATGCAGGTCGTTTGGAAGGTGGCAAATGCGGTAACGGAAGTAGTGGTTAAGGGCAACCCCAGTTTGTAATCCTGCTCCCAGAGGAGGTTACCTGCGCAATCGGTCTTGACGGCATGAACAACCGAAGCGCCGGAACTGCTATTGGTTTTCGTACCCACCAGAATAAAATTGCCGGCGCCGTCCGGTTTCACGCAGGCACTTTTTTCGTCCAGGTTGGGGGTGCCGATCCGGCGCACCCAAACGGGATTGCCGGCAGCATCAGTGAGGGTTAGTATCATATTATGGCTTCCTCCGTTGAATTCATTTCCGGCGATGATATAGCCCGGGGTGCCGGCGCAATCCGATGCTTTTTCCATCCAGGTGGCGGTTTCGAGCACGTCCTGGCCGATTATTTTGGAGGGCATCAGGAGATTGCCCAGGGGATTGAGGCGCACGAGTTGCATGTCGCCGGCGGGGTTGAACACACCGCTTGGGTGCCGGGTGTTGCCACCGAGAATGATATAATTGCCATTATTGGCGATCAGGCCGCTTACACCACGCTCGTCGGTTGGTACCGAAAAGCCTATGGATGTCTGGAAGATTTGCCCAAACAATTGGGATGTGAGGAGGCAACAGGATAAAAAGACCAGCATTTCCGACTTTTTCGGAAAGAGTAGGGTAAGATTTTTCATGATCGCTCGGCTGCGCCGGAATTTGGGTGAAAAACAAGGATGAAAGGATGGATCCAAATGGTTATCAAGGGATTGAAAACGGATACTTTGCTTGCTATTTGATTTAAATTCAAATAAAAATTTTACTATTTTGCTAATTTTTGGATCAAATATAGTGATTAATTTTACAAAAACAGAATTAACAGCTTGTGCCATTCTCTTTTATTTACGGTTCCACCCGTGAGCAAAAACAAGTTGAGCGATCAATTCTCTGAACTCACACATTCGTAAATACAAAGACCTTCCCCAACTCCCCGCACATTTCCTACCTTTGTGCCACGTTTCGCCCGTCCATGAAGATAAAACC
>JADZFI010000127.1 GCA_020850025.1 Saprospiraceae bacterium | reverse complement strand
CTAACCTGTGTAGCACGACAATTTGATAAGAATGAAGGACCTCGGCAGAGGTCCAACCTTGCTGTGGAAGATGGACCTCTACCGAGGTCCGGGATCATATTTTCGTTTGATGTGCTACAAACGTTGGGCCTCTGCCGAGGCCGTTTCCCTATCCGGGTTACGAACACGTTGTTGTTTTTTAGTCAAAAGCGTAGAAAGAATCGGCTATGTCAATCGCTTTGTCGCGGGCGCCATCGGAAGTGAAGGCAACGATCACCACGAGATTGGTGCTGCTCTTTTTGTCGAGCAGGGTAATGATGAATGCCCCTACCCCGTCTTTGGTGCCTTCCACGTAATAACCCTCAAAGTCGTCAATTTCGAGTTCGTCGGCATCGCTGATCTCGTCGTATTGCATTTCTTTGGCGGCGACCAAAAGTGCGTCGGCGAGGGTTTCTTTGGATACTTCTCCGTCTTGCTCCACGTAAATGGACAGGAGCAGATCACTGCCTTCTGCGGTGAATTCACTGTCATTGTTGGTCGTGATGCGCATGTTGGAAGGAGCGCTGAAACCTACACCGTGCTGTTCCCAGCGCCAGTCTTTTTGGGCAGACACTGTCTGTGCAAGAAATGCAATAGCGAGAACAAGGGTTAGTTGCAAAGATTTTTTCATAATGTTTTTGATTGAACTGATGAGTAAAAGGATGTTGTAAACAGGGACGAAAGTACCTATTATCTGATCTTTTCAAACCTGGCCTGAAAAAACCGCAGATACCTGGGCTCGTAGATCATCCTTAAACCCTTTATCTTCTTTCGTTTTTCATATACGTTGGCAACCGATTCGGCAATCACGTCCATGTGCGCCTGCGTGTACACCCGCCGCGGGATGGTGAGGCGCACCAGTTCCAGTTTTGGGTAATAATTCTCGCCTGTTTTGGCATTCCTGCCGGCCGATACGATGCCGCGTTCCATGGTGCGTACGCCACTGTCAATGTATAATTCGGCGGCAAGCGCCTGGGCCGGGAACAAATCCTGCGGCACATGCGGCAGAAAGCGTTTGGCATCAATAAAAATGCCATGCCCGCCGATGGGTTCTGTGATCGGGATGCCCATCTGCATCATTTGCTCGCCCAGGTAGATCACCTGGCCTATTCTCGCTTTGATATGGTCGTCAGAAACGGATTCCATAATGCCAATGGCCATGGCTTCCATGTCACGACCCGCCAGGCCGCCATAGGTGTGCAGGCCTTCGTACACTACCACCAGGTTGCTGGCTTCTTCATAGTCGTCGGGGTCGTTGAGCGCCATGAATCCACCGATATTCACCAGGGCATCCTTTTTGGCGCTCATAGTGGCGCCGTCGGTGCAGTTGCATATTTCTTTCACAATGCTCCGGATGGATTTGTTCTGATACCCTGGTTCCCGGCGCTGGATGAAATAGGCATTTTCAGCAATCCGCGTCATGTCGAGGATGATCTTGATGCCCAGTTTTTGGGTGTAGGCCCGCAAGGCTTTGAGGTTGCCCAGAGAAATAGGCTGTCCTCCGGCCATATTGACGGTTACGGCAATACACACGTAGGGAATTTTCTCCGCCCCGTGTTCCCGAACCAAAGCCTCGAGTTTGTTCAGATCCACATCTCCCTTGAACGGATGCTGACTGGAGGAGTCGTGCGCTTCGTCGATGATGATATCATGAAAAACCCCGCCGGCCAGCTCCTGGTGCAGCCGGGTGGTGGTGAAGTACATATTGCCAGGGATGACGTCGCCTTTTTTGATCATGACCTGCGACAGGATGTTTTCTGCGCCGCGGCCCTGGTGGGTGGGCACCACGTATTTATAACCGTACACCTCCTGCACCACTTTTTCCAGGTGGTAAAAGTTGGCGCTGCCGGCATAGGCTTCGTCGCCCAACATCATGCCTGCCCACTGGCGATCGCTCATGGCCGAAGTGCCGGAGTCGGTAAGCAGGTCGATGTACACATCTTCAGATTTGAGCAAAAAGGTATTGTATCCGGCGGCAGCCATGGCCTTCCTACGCTGCGCCGGGGTGGTCATTTTTAGCAGCTCCACCATTTTGATCTTGTATGGCTCAGCCCAGGAGTGTTTGATCGGCGTTTTTTTCATAACATATTGAATTTGTTTGCAGGGCGAAGATACAAGAGAGGATTTATTTTAAGACAAACTTATCTTAATAATGCATTAAAAAAGAGGAGCCGTCTCAAAATTTGCTACCGTTTTTTACACAAACTGGATGGTTGAATCCGATCGGTGTAGATACGGTAGCAAAATCCGGGACGACTCCTGTTATGACACACTAATCCGTCATTTTCCGGTTTTGCAGCTTCTGTTAGTTGCCGGTTCCGACTCCCGGTACCGTTTTAGCCGGCTTGTTGTCGACCGTTTTCTTCATGGGCGCTGGTTTTGCCCACCCTTGTTTTTTGATGATATCATCAAACATTTTCTGCAATTCTTTCAGCTCTTTTGGAGCCCCGAAATTATCGGTTACCTGCTTGGGCTGGCCATCGAGGATCATGAACACAATGGTGCCATTTGCATCGGCAATAGGATCCATTGGATAGGCATTTTGCATTTTCAAAAAGCCCATATCACGCGCTTTATCCTGCAATTTTTTAATTGTTTCGGGGGTCACCTTGCCGCTTCTCTTACCCAGGGGGTTCGTAAAATAAAGTCCGTTCCAGTCTATCGTTCCATCCTGATAGATGGCAACGCTGTATGTAGGGCACTCGCCAAAGAAGGACAACTTTTGATACCCGGCAATTGGTTTCACACCAGTGCCATTTTCTGTCATTTGGGTAGTTTGGTCTCCAAAGCTGATGTTCACAGAGGCGGATCCTACCTGCTTGGTAGCCACCTGAGTTACCTTGACAGAAGCAACTCCCCCCGACACGCAATACAACTGGAAGCTGTTCCCCATTGGCTTGCCATCCACTTCCCAGGTATAGGTGTAGTCTTTGGGATTGAAGGGCATGGTAGTGTTGCTGGTGTAAACAAAGGCGCGAAGCGTTACGCCATCATAAAAACATGGCTCCTGAAGGATGGATACCGTAAATGCAGTGGATTCACTGGCCGGCGCCGACTGACCGGTTTTGGGATCCGCAAGTTTAACGGTGGCACGGCATTTCGACTCCTGACTGGGCTGGATAGTGAGTTGCATACAGGTTTTGGCGCCTGTTTCCTGTTGGGTACACGGTATACAGGGGTAAACCGTGCGACATTCCCTGTTGGCTTTTTCCTGCAACTCTTTTCCGTATAATTCTGCCACCTGATTGCAGTATACGGCGCTTTGCATGGCAGGAGCCTTGGCTGGATTTTTGGGGTTTTGAGCTTCCACCCGGGTGGCGAGTGAAGCCATGATGGCCAGGCACGTAAGGAGAGGAAGGATTTTAGAAATTTTTTGGTTCATGATTGTTTCAATTTGAATTTTGTAATAACGCAAAATATGATTTCACAAAGGCAGATGTATACATACTTTACTGATTGAATCCAAGGCTAAACCCCTGACTGTTTTTTCAGGTGTTTTAACGGGTGCCTGTTTTTTCAAAAACAACTCCTGGCTCAGACGACGCCGGTCCACACCGCATCCATGCACACATCATGCGCCTCCCGGGGCAATTCCGGCAACAACTGGAAGGGATAGCAAACGCCTACTTTAAATCCGGACACCTGACTGCCCAGGAACAGATCGTAATACCCGGCGCCATAGCCAATCCGGTTGCCCTGGCGGTCGAAGGCCAGACCCGGCACCACGAACAGATCGTACGCGCCCTCATACACCCGTCCGCCTGCCGGATGCGAGGTGCCGAAGATTCCCGGCTCCAGTTCGTCGAGTGAGCGGAGCACCAGGTTTTCCATCCTCCGGCCTTTGAGCGATTTGGGCGCTATCACCGTAATACCGGCGTTCAGTGCTGCCGAGATAAATGGACGCAGGTCCACCTCATCGCCCATGGGCAGGTAGGTGTGGATCACGCCGGGCCGGAAGGTCTCTACCCACGACCAAAGCCGGGTACAAATGCCCTGATCGAGCCGCTGTTTTTCGGTCGCCGGAAGGGCAGCCCTTTGGGCCATCATTTGTTGACGTAGTTCGGATTTGTTCAGCATGGGCAAAGTGGCGGTTGGGAGGATGTTGGCTGTAGACGGTTGGGTGGTCCGCCAAGATACGAAGTTATTTCAAACCTGTTTTTGCCTCAAAATGAACAGGTTAGAAAGCGAAAATTCAAGGCTGGTTTTTCCAAATCAAATTACCCTGAATTTTTCCACATTGAGTTATCAACATTGTTGACAACTTGAGGGCCAAAATAATAGCTTTGATATACAAGAACTTACGAGAGTTATCAACATTTTGTGGAAAACTAACTTTGTCGCTCGCCAAAAAAGCCCTACTTTCGCTTTCGCTTTTCAGCAGGTATTTACTCCGCCTTTTTACCGTATAGTCCCTTCACTCTTGTTGAGCGTTTCTGAGCCGGGTTTTCCCGGAACATCTCGGCATCTGATCTCAAGCAAGATATAATCAAATTATTTTTTGAACCGGGGATGTAACGCAAGGAAAAAGAACTCAACACAACATAGTAGTCAAAATAACCGTAACCATGTCCAATATAACCGAACCCATTCTGGCGGAAAATCCCGATCGTTTTGTGATCCTTCCCATCAACTATGCGGAAGTGTGGAAAATGTACAAAACCTCTGTTGCTTCCTTCTGGACGGCAGAAGAGGTAGATCTCACGCAGGACATCAACGACTGGGAGAACAAACTCACCGACAACGACCGGCACTTCATCAAGCACGTGCTGGCTTTCTTTGCCGCCTCCGACGGCATCGTGAACGAAAACCTGGTGCTCAATTTCATGCGCGAGGTGCAAATTCCGGAAGCCCGTTGCTTTTACGGTTTCCAGGTTGCCATCGAGAACATCCACGCTGAGATGTACTCTTTGCTGATCGACACCTATATAAAGGATCCGAAAGAGAAAGACTATCTCTTCCATGCCCTGCAAAACCTGCCTTGCGTGGCCAAGAAAGGAGAATGGGCCCTGCGCTGGATTGAAAACGCGCCCACCTTCGCGCACCGGCTCATTGCATTTGCCGCCGTGGAAGGCATTTTCTTCAGCGGATCTTTCTGCAGCATCTACTGGCTGAAAAAACGCGGCCTCATGCCCGGCCTCACGTTCTCCAACGAACTGATCAGTCGCGACGAAGGCATGCACACCGATTTCGCCTGTCTGCTGTACTCCATGATGGAGAACAAGATTGATCCGGCAGAGATCAAGGCCATCATTACCGAAGCGGTGGAGTTTGAAAAAGAATTCGTTACCGACGCCCTGCCGGTATCCCTCATCGGCATGAACGCCGAATTGATGAGCCAGTACATTGAGTTTGTGGCCGACCGTCTGCTTATTTCCCTCGGAAATGAGAAAGTGTACGGCACCGCCAATCCGTTCCCGTGGATGGACATGATCTCCATTCAGGGCAAAACCAACTTCTTTGAAAAACGCGTGGGCGATTACCAAAAAGCCGGCGTGATGGCCAAACGTGAAGAACAGGTGTTCTCCATGGAAGCCGATTTCTAAACCATAACACTTAAAACAAATACACCTGAATCATGGGAAAATTTGTTGTTTCCACCCGCTCTAACGGCGAATTCCAGTTCAACCTGAAAGCCGGCAACGGCCAGGTGATCCTCAGCAGCGAAGGCTACTCCACCAAAGCTGCCTGCATGAACGGCATTGAATCCGTTCGCAACAACGCCGGCGACGATGCCCGCTACGATCGCAAAGAATCTTCCAACGGAAAATTCTACTTCAACCTGAAAGCCGCCAACCACCAGGTGATCGGCTCCAGCCAGATGTACGAAAGCGAAGCCGGCCGCGATAACGGTATCGAATCCGTTAAAACAAACGCAGCAGACGCCACGGTGGACGACGAAACTGCGGCATAAATGATTTACCGCAGAGAGACGCAGAGGCGCAGAGAAATAACACTCCGCGCCTCAGCGCCTCTGAGGTAAAAAAAAACTCTGCGCCTCAGCGCCTCTGCGGTAAAAAACATGAAAACACCAGCCCTCCTGCTCACCCTCTTGCTGCTCACCGGACTTGCCTGCAAAGACAAGCTCGACAAAAGTTGCGAAGCCAACTTCCTCGAAGCAGATATCAACAACGTTTTTTGGCAGGCAGAAGAGGTAACGGGATTTAGTTTTGGTGTTGGAGGAAATATTACCATACAGGCAAAAGCAAATTTTGGACAAGTAAGAGAAATAGGTATACAGGTGCCCATGGATGTAACAACAGGGACCTACCAGTTGCAAACCGGCGTATTTCTACACTCCATTGTTGTTGCTCCGGGAGCTTTTCAGGCAGAAACAGGAGAGTTAACGATTACCGTTCACGATACCACCAATAAAATCATCAAAGGCACCTTTTTCTTCAGTATCCCCTCCGAAGGACTCACCGTAGAAGCAGGCAGCTTTTGTGCTAAATATTGACGGCTTACGGTGGACGGCCTACGGTAGACGGTTTACGGCCAAAAACCCCAACCCAACGCCAACTCAAACACCCAAACACTCAAAAACGCAAACACTCGAAATGAGATTTGTTCTTTCTCTTCTGATTCTTTTCACGCTAAGTGGCTTGCAGGCGCAAAGCAAAAAGGAACTTGCCCAATCGCTGCAGCGCGACCTGGAGGATTACCGCAAGTATACCCTGGCTATGAATTTCGACAGCAGCTTTATGTTCATGTCGCCCAGGATGTTCGACATCGTTCCCTTTGATTCGCTCAAGGCAACCATGTTGCAATCCATGGATAATGAGTACATGAAAATTGAGCTGACCGGCCTGGATATCGGTCCGAAAAAAAAGGTCAAAATCAAGCAAGCCGGCCCTTACCACTGGGCTATGGTACCTTATACCGGCAGCATGAGAATGGAACTCAAAGGGGAAGAAGGCTTTAAAAAACTGCTCATCCCTATTATGAAGCGGGAGTTTGGCAGCGAAAACGTGAAAATGGAAGGAGAATCAACCATGTTGCTGACCCTCAAAAACAAAAACCTCATTGCAGTGAAGGAACCCGGCGCCAAACGCTGGTATATGCTGGAAGACAAACGAAAGGAAAGAGGCGAAGGATCCGACATGCAGATGCTCATATACGAAACCGTTGTGCCGGAAGAAGTGCGGAAAGCGATTGAAGGGAATTGAAATACATGATTGAAGAGTCTATGATTACATGATTGACGAGGGAGGCGTTGAGCTTGAGATTTACACGGGCCGAAGGCCAACAAAAAGCCCCATTGGGGCGGTCATATTTGAAACCATGCAAAAAACACCAACACAACCGGCAGCCATGATCATCCTCATCAGTGTAGTGGCTGGAGGACTTGTTACCCGATTACTATCAGCATTAAAAGTAGCACCGGAAATGCTGATTGCCGTAACCCTGTTGTGGATTATTTTAACCTCATTGTACCTCAATAAAACCGGAAATGCGCGCGTAGGAAGGATTTATCTACTGGTCTGGCTCGGATTGATCATTTTCACCGGACTTGCGATCTGGGGATTTAATAGATAAATCAAAGTTCAAATAAAACTCCAAGAATCATATGAAAAATAACACGGAATTGTTTATTGAGCAAATAACTCAAAACTTAGAAAAGCTATCTACATTTTCTGTAGATAGCCTTCAAAGAAAAGAAGAACTTGGACGAGAGTTGAATTTTTCAGAAGGGGCAGATCTGTTTGAAAAGGTGTTGAACTTTTTAAAATTAATGGAAGTTGAAAAACTACCCCTATTGCCTGAAAAACAGTTGAAAGCGTTGTCAGAGCAAATTAATCACTTGGCTAGTCTTTTTGATCAGATTCAAAAATTCAGTGTAACAGGGTTAAATAATCCAAAGCAGCAGCGAGATCAGCTAATTATATCCATCTCAAAGGCATTTGGAGATTTGTTTGAAGCGGCTCAGCCAGTTGTTAGTTTCTTCAATATAGAAACTAAGGAGAACAAACGAAAGGACTCTAGTAATGCAGTCAAAAAGTCACTCGAAGAGTTAAAGAAGGAAAAGGAGGAGATGGTTAAATCTGGGACATTAATGCTAAACCAAATCAATGAATTGCTTGAGAGTTCCAGAAAAGCAGCTGGTACTATTGGGGTTTCTCAGTATTCAAAGGTTTTTGCTGAAGAGTCAGATTATTTTGAAAACAGCGCAGGAAAATGGTTGTGGCGGGTATTTGGGGTTTTGGTTTTATTAATGCTTGCAGGGGGTGGATTTATACGGGTTGGAATGAATGAAATGGTGCAGACAAATACATTAATGTTGATTAATGTAACTGTTTCCAAGGTGTTGATTATCACTGCATTATTTTACAGCTTAAATCTTTGTTTGAAAAACTACAAGGCTCATAAGCATAATGCACTGTTAAATAGGCATCGCCAGAATGCTTTAAATACGTTTGAAACCTTTGCAAAAGCAGCAGGAGATGACTCGCAAACTAAAAATGCAGTTTTACTTGAGGCAACTCGAACAATTTTTTCAAATCAGCCAACCGGCTATATGACCAATGAAAATGAATCAGAATTTCCGACAAGAATCATTGAAATCATCAAGAGCAACAAAGAGTAGCCTTTGTGATTAATTGAAGAAAGTTGAGATGCCAGGTACACAATAATCAACAACCAAACATGATCAATTAAAAAATGCCAACTTCTAAGCTCTATTTCGATCCCAATATTTTTTCAGTAGTAAAAGAAAAAGCTACTGGAAGATGGTACGCCGTACGAATCGCTGATACTCCTCTTGGGCATTGGGGGAAATTGGGTGACTCTGCAATTGAATGCACTCCAATTGTTAATGGATTTTTAATAAGTTCGGCAAGGATGGCGATATTGAGAAGAGAATTAGATGATGCAATTTTTTTACCTATGGAGGTGTTTGAATATGCGTAAATGCGAATGCAACCATGATCAGTTTTTTATCACCTTTTGAATTAAAACAATCGACATAAAGAAATCTAAATCGGACTGGTTTGACGCATGAAACTACATCTTATTTAGAATAACAAGTCTTAAGGGTTTGACTATACTCAATATTTGGTTGAGTGAATAAAACATCACCCAAATAAAATTTCTAATTCCAACGGATAAGAATTTAAGTAAAATACACCAATACAATGAACTTATTAAAGGCGAAATCAATAAAGTCAATTGTTAATTTGGATGGGAAATTTGATCATGCTTCCATAGAGTATGATTTTCAACTATTGGATAGCATTTCCAACTTAAATATTGATAAATTTAAAAATGATATATTTGATTTTGTAAATGAAGAATTAAAGGGAGTTATCAATTTTTATTGGCATCAAGTGGCTTTTGAACCAAATTTTACATTAATCCTTAAGGTTGGTTTTTATGATGCGCTCAAAGATTATCCACCGTATAATTATTTTTTAAGGGTATCAGAGGAGGAAAGATATAAGTTCTTAAACATGTACCCCTGTCATTCACTTCAAGAAATGACTGATTTTGAGAGCTGTGAAAAAAAAATCATAAGCAAACTTCAAGATAAGTTACTAGAATATTATGATAAGACTTTTCGGGTTTCTCTGGTTGAGTCTTACGACCCTATTCACAATATAAGGCTTTTGACTACAACTGTTGACGTATTTCTAAATAGAAATGAAGCAATGGGGAGAGGACTGTTAGGATTTAATAGTATCTCACAAGAGCATCTGCGCAAAGGATTTATTTATAAATTCTACGAAATTGATAAATGGGAAATAGCAGAGAGGATGTATAATAGACTTATGAAATACTGTCATCGATTAAACAATGAGTCTCTTCGCGAAAATAGCGAAGACTATCATAACAGATTGGGAAACCATGGCATCGGAATCGGCGAACATGATGAATCAGATTATTACGATGAACCTGACCAATATAATGATGATGACTTATTTGACGACTTATTTGATGGGAATAGAGACGCTTATTGGAATATTGACTAAATTTGCGTAAGCCTACGGCCCCTGAACGCATTCAACTATCTGAAAAATATGAAAAATGTAACTCATTATGATACATGGGTAACTTTTAAACCAAATGCGACCTAACCTTATGGGTTTTAAACTTGATTTTTATTCTTTCATAAAGTTGCTCAATCAACCATGGTAGACATCAACCCAAATGCTAAACTTCAAATAATCTAACTCGAAAACACTTAAAAAACAACCACCATCAACATAACAATTCGAATCACATGATGCAAGTAATCAAACGCGATGGCCGAAAAGAGGAAGTGTCGTTCGACAAGATCACGGCGCGCCTCCGCAAAATGACGTACGGACTGGATACCAACTACGTCAACCTTATCGAAGTATCCAAAAAGGTGATCATGGGCCTGTACGACGGCGTGACCACCGTGGAGCTCGACAACCTGGCGGCTGAAACCGCCGCTACCATGGCTACCATCCACCCGGACTACGCCCTGCTGGCTGCCCGTATCGCCGTGAGCAACCTCCACAAGGAAACAGAAAAATCCTTCTCCAAGGTGGTGGAAGAACTCTACAACTACGTTGATCCAAAAACAGGCGATCGCGCAGGCCTCATAAGCGAAGAAACCAACCGGATTGTGCAAAAACACAAGTCCAAACTGGATTCCGCCATCATTTTCGACCGCGATTTCGAATTTGATTACTTCGGGTTCAAAACCCTGGAGCGCTCCTACCTCATGCGCATGAACGGCAAAGTGGTGGAACGCCCGCAACACCTCTTCATGCGCGTAGCCGTGGGTATTCACGGTGAAGACATCGAAGCGGCCATCGAAACCTACAACCTCATGAGCGAGCGCTGGTTCATCCACGCCACGCCAACGCTCTTCAACGCCGGCACACCCAAGCCACAGCTTTCCTCCTGCTTCCTGCTCAGCATCACGGAAGACAGCATTGCCGGTATTTTCGAAACCCTGTCGCGCTGCGCACTCATTTCCCAGAGCGCCGGCGGTATCGGCCTAAGCATCCACAACGTACGCGCCACAGGCTCCTATATCAAAGGCACCGGCGGCACCTCCAACGGCATCATCCCGATGCTGCGTGTATTCAACGATGCTGCCCGCTACGTAGACCAGGGCGGCGGCAAACGCAAAGGTGCCTTCGCGGTGTACCTCGAGCCATGGCACGCCGATATTTTTGAGTTCCTGGAACTGAAAAAGAACCACGGTAAAGAAGAAATGCGCGCCCGCGATCTCTTCTACGCCCTCTGGATCTGCGATTTGTTCATGGAACGTGTAAAAGACGACAAAGACTGGTCGCTCTTCGATCCGAACGAAGCACCGGGCCTGTTTGATGTGTACGGCGCCAAATTCAACGCCCTGTACGAGCAGTACGAAAAAGAAGGTCGCGCGCGCAAAACCGTCAAAGCCCGCGATCTGTGGAACGCCGTTTTGGAAAGTCAGGTTGAGTCCGGCACCCCGTACATCCTGTACAAAGACGCCGCCAACATGAAGAGCAACCAGCAAAACCTGGGCACCATCCGCTCTTCCAACCTCTGCACCGAGATCATTGAGTACACCTCCAAAGACGAGGTAGCGGTGTGCAACCTGGCCTCCATTGCCCTGCCGAAATTCATTTCCAACGGCAAATTCGACTTCCAAAAGTTGTACGAAATCACCCAGGTGGCCACGCGCAACCTCAACAAGGTGATCGACATCAACTACTACCCAATCCCTGAGGCGCGCAACTCCAACATGCGTCACCGCCCCATCGGTTTGGGTGTACAGGGCCTGGCCGACGCCTTCATCCTCATGGGTATGGCGTTCGACAGCGATGCGGCCAAGCAACTGAACAAAGACATTTTTGAAACCATCTACTTCGCGGCCGTAACCGAATCTGCCAACCAGGCCGAGAAACACGGCACCTACGAGACCTTCAAAGGCTCGCCTATGAGCAAAGGCATGTTCCAGTTTGACCTCTGGGGCGTAACGCCATCCAATCGCTGGGATTGGGACAGCCTCCGCGAGCGCGTGAAAAAAGTAGGTGTGCGCAACTCACTGCTCGTAGCGCCTATGCCAACGGCGTCTACCAGCCAGATCCTGGGCAACAACGAATGTTTCGAGCCATACACCTCCAACCTCTACACGCGCCGCACACTGGCGGGCGAGCACATTGTGGTGAACAAACACCTCATGCGCGACCTCGTACGCCTGGGCATGTGGAACGAAGAAATGCGCGAAGCCATCATGGCCGCCAACGGCTCCATCCAGGGCATTGAAGACATCCCGCAGGAAGTACGCGACGTGTACAAAACCGCCTACGAGATCAGTCAGAAAGTGATCATCGACATGAGTGCCGACCGTGGCGCCTTCATCTGCCAGAGCCAGTCGCTCAATGTGTTTATGGAAGCGCCTACGTTCGCCAAACTCTCGTCCATGCACTTCTACGCCTGGCAGAAAGGCCT
>JADZFI010000126.1 GCA_020850025.1 Saprospiraceae bacterium | reverse complement strand
GGTGGTTGCGACTCGCTGGTTAACCTGACGCTGAACATTTTACCGCTTACAGAAGGAAGCGAAAATGTGAGCATTTGCGCTGGAGAAAGCTACCTGTTCAATGGAGAGGAATTGTCGGCTTCAGGGGTTTATACCGCAGTGTTGACCGGCGAAAACGGCTGCGATTCCACAGCGGTGCTTACCCTGACGGTGTTGCCGGTACAGTCCACCACCATAGATGCGACTGTTTGCGCCAATGAGGGTTATCCCTTCAATGGAGCCCTGCTCACGGATTCAGGAACTTATACTGCCACACTTACCGGCGAAAACGGCTGTGATTCTACGGTAGTACTGAATCTGACTGTGCTGCCCGTGTACACCGAAGCCATTCAGGTGACCATCTGCGCCAACGACTCCTACGATTTTGAAGGCGGCATTTATTCGGATGCAGGGATATATGAAGTGACTTACCAGGGCGCCAACGGCTGCGATTCTACCCTGGTGCTGGAACTCTCCGTACTGCCGCTTGCAACCTCTTCCTCAGAGGCCACCATTTGTGCCGGTGAAGAATTTGAATACAACGGAACGGTTCTTACCGAAACAGGAGTGTATGAATTCGTTTATCCAGGCTTGGGCGCTAACGGCTGCGACTCCATTGAAGTATTGACCCTGACGGTACTCCCGGCTGTTCCGGTAACCACCCTTGCCGCCACCCTTTGTGATGGAGAGGTGTACAACTACAATGGCGAAGAACTGACCGAGCAGGGCGTTTATAGCTTCAACTATACCGCTCAGACGGGTTGCGACTCCATCGTTGTGCTCAACCTCAACGTAAATCCGGTGGTAGAAACATCAGTGACAGCGTCCATTTGTGAAGGAGAGGTCTACCTCTTTGGCGGGCAGGTGCTCACCGATGCGGGCACATACATAGCTGTCTTCCAAACCACAGCGGGCTGTGATTCCACGGTTACCCTCTCTTTGTTGATAAACACGGTCAATACGAATGTAATAGCACAGGGTAATACCCTGATTTCGCAGGCGGCCAATGCCACCTATCAGTGGATCAATTGCGCCAATAATCTGCCTATAGCGGGTGCTACCGGTAATACCTATACCCCGGCTCAAACTGGCAATTATGCAGTGTTGGTCACACAGAATGGTTGTGCCGCCACTTCCAATTGCGTGTTTGTCCAAATTGTGTCCACAAAAGAGGTACTGACTTCCACCGATTGGTCTATCCAGCCCAATCCCGCAAGCCAGGTGACTCGCCTGGTATTCGAGTCTCCACTTACGGAAGAATTGTGGATGGAAATCCATGACCTGAGTGGCCGGTCATTGTATCAGAAGCAATTGCCGGCAGGTGCTGAAGCTGCCGAAATACTGCTGAATGAACTCCCGACCGGGGTGCTTTTTGTTCGACTTTCCAATCAGGATGCGGTGTCTGTGAAGCGCCTGATCAAAGCGGCTGAATAGTGAAGAGCATGGAGCAAGTGTAAAAAAGGGTAAAACAGGCTCAAAAACCGATAAGCCTGTCGTGCTTTCAGCATGGCGGGCTTTTTTATTTCGGAGCAAGTGCTCAACTTGCGGCAATATGCGCACTCCAACTATTTCAGGTGTATGGCACATCTCCCGGCCAATGGTCGTGGTCTGGCTGCTGCTTGGTGCAGGCCTGGGCGCAAAGGCACAGACCCGACAGTATATTTTTGAGCGGTTACAGGGCGTTTTCGTTCAGCCGGCTACACACACCATGGATGTGGATGAATATGGCCGCCTTTGGTATGGCACCTGGGGTAGGGGAGTGTTTGTATACGATGGTTACCAGTATAACCGGTACCAGCAGGAGGCCAACAATGTCAATTCCCTGGTCAATGACCGCATTTTGGTGATCAAAACGGATCGTCGGCAAAGAGTGTGGATCAGTACGATGAATGGACTGGATTGCCTTGATCGCCGCACGGGTCAGATCCGGCATTTTGGTCCGATGGGCGATTCCATCTTTCAATTAATGGCTTTGTATGTGGATCGTGAGGGTGCGGTTTGGGCGGCAGGGGCTCGTGGCGTCCTTCGCTTCAACGAGGCATCCGGAGCGTTTGAGAATATCCCGTCGGCTACAGGTGCAGTGCCTCCGGCCAGACCCAATTGTTTCTATGAAGATGCCCATGGCCGACTCTGGATGGGACGTGGCGACGGGCTGTTGCGTTTTTCCGATGATCGGAGTCGGTATGATTTTGTCAAGATAGGACAGGCGGATGCTCCTGAGGAACCTTTCAGGGTGATTACCATGTCGGAGAGCGGTGATGGTCATTTTTGGGTGGCTGGATACGATGGCTTACAACAATTTGATCCGACTACAGGGGCCACATGGAAGGCATCAGGTTTGCCGGATTCCCTGAGGGATGGACGTATTGCAGCTTTGCTGCCGGATGCAGATGGCGCCCTTTGGCTGGCCATGCCGGAGTATGGGTTGTTTCGCTGGAATCCTGCAGACAGGCAGCTGCAACATTTTTTCCACAATGTATTTGATCAAACCAGTTTGCCCAGTAACCAGGCTCATTCCTTACTGAATGACCGTTTTGGAAATCTTTGGGTGGGCACCGACCGGGGTATAGCCCGGCTGAATTTGCTTGCACAACCTTTTTCCCGCTGGTTGCTGGCGCCCACCAATCCGGACCTGCCATCCAACGATGTGGTGTTGGCGGCACAGGATGCAAAGGGCGGCATTTTGGTGCGAAGCAGAGGCGGGTTGTATTACCTGCAGCATTGGGGTGCAAAGCCGTTTATGCTGTCTGCCGGGAAGCATCACCCGCCTTTTTTTGAACCGGATGATTTTATCAGCGATTGGAATGGAAACATTTGGGCCATATACGATGGGCTTTACCGCTGGGAGCCAGAACGCCTGACTTTTTCCCGGGTGCCTTCCTCCCTGTCAACAGATCGAATTCAGGCCTGCGCACAGGATGCCGACGATGAGCACATTTGGTGGCTGGGTACCCTGAAGGGGTTGCACCGTCTGGATTTGCGTTCTGGGGAATTGAAAATGTATGATCTGCCCCTTGCACCAGGCCAGTCGCGCGGGATTGGCAAAATCCTCGATGATCGAAAAGGAGGGATATGGGCCGCAGCACCGGCCATGTTGCTGCGTTTGGACAAACAGAGCGGGTCATTTACCACGTATTCCGCTAAAACGCTGCCGCCCCGGCAGCTGGCCAATGATGAGGTGATTGATCTGGATCTCGATCCTGTGGGCTGCATCTGGGCGGCCACCTCCAGCGGGCTGAGCAGGATTCCCCTGAGCGATGGCACGGTTCAGAATTTTTCTGCCAGAGAAGGGTTCCCTGATCCATTGATACTCTCTTCGGTGCTGGATGGTGAACATAATCTCTGGCTTGTTTTTCCGGAGCATGTATTACGTCGGGATGCGCGTCGTGGCGATTTTAGTGTTTGGAACACTGCTGCTATCCTTCAAACCGGCCAGTTGGCCCGCAGGGCAGGCTGGTTGTTGAAGGATGGCGCTCTGCTGCTGGCTTCGCGAAGCGGGTTGGTGCGTGTGGAGCCATGGCAAAACACGGAATTGCGCCCTCCCAGCAATATTTTACTAACCAAATTTGAAACCAGTAACCCTAAGCCAATAGCAGGTCTGGAGTTTTTGCGGCATATCCAATTGGCCAACGACCAGAACAATCTAAGCATACAATGGGCCGGCATCCAAACGGCTCGTGTGGGCGCCTTGCGATATGAATGCAAATTGGAAAAGAAAGGAGAAAAACGTCCCTGGGAACAAAAAGCCCTGGAGCGCCAGGCCGTTTACGCCAATCTGGATCCCGGCGTTTACACGTTTAAAGTGAGAATGGAAGGCAGCGAAGCGCCTGAACTGAGCCTTGAAATTGCCATTGCACCAGCCTGGTATCAGGCCGAGTCGTTTAAAATGTTGCTGATGGCT
>JADZFI010000125.1 GCA_020850025.1 Saprospiraceae bacterium | reverse complement strand
GGGGTGACTCGCAGTCACCCCGACACTAATTCTACACATCACCCCACTACCACCTCCAGTTTTATCCCTCTGGAACCTTTGATCAAAATAGCGGCATCCTGAATGTCCTGAGCATCCAGCCAGGCTTTGGCCGAAGTATTGTCGGGGAAATGCAGGGCCTTGTAGGGCATGAAATCTGTTTTGCCAAATTCCTTGCCCACCAGTACAATTTGATCCACTTTGAGTTTGGCGGCAAAGCGAATCAGTTCCTGATGCTCCTTGTCGCTGTCGGCGCCAAGCTCGAGCATGTCGCCCAGGATGGCTATGTGGCGTTTGCCGGGCATGCCCATCAAACTTTGCAGCGCCGGGCGCATGCTTGACGGATTGGCATTGTAGGCATCCAGCAGCACCGTTGCGCCGCGAAGTTGAAGCATCTGGGAGCGGTTGTTGCGAGGCGCATAAGCCTCCAGGGCATCCTTTATTTTACCTGCAGGCACCTTGAAGTACACCCCCAGTGCAATCGCAGTCATGATGTTGTGGAAATTGTGGCGACCAAACAACTGGGTAGTGATTTCTACCCTCGGGCCGTCGTCCGACAAAAACGCCACCTTAACCCGCGGCATTTCTTCCAGCAACTGTACTTCAATGGTGCCGGGTTCCGGGCGCAGGGTGTCTATTTGATAATACCCAACGCGCATCGGCACTTTTTTCGACATGGCATCCAGGTACTTCTCTGAAAGGTTGATGAATGCGCAGCCGTGATGTTTGGCGAGGTAATCGAACAGTTCGCCTTCGGCTTTTTTAACGCCTGCAAGACTGCCAAAGCCTTCCAGGTGTTCCTTGCCGATATTGGTGAGGAGGCCATGGGTGGGCTGCGCAATGCGACACAACTCCGTGATATCGCCCGGCTGGTTGGTACCCATCTCTATGATGGCCACCTCGGTTCCTTTAGGCATAGCCAGCAAAGTGAGCGGCACCCCAATGTGGTTGTTGAAATTCCCTTTGGTAAAATGACAGGGATAATGTGCCGATAATATGCTGGAAACCAGCTCCTTGGTAGTCGTTTTTCCATTAGACCCCCCAATGGCAATAACCGGAATGTCAAATTGCCGCCGATGGTAATTAGCCAGATCCTGCAATGCCCTCAACACATCCGGAACCAGCAGGCAACGATCATTCACCCGGTATTGCGGATCGTCAATCACGGCATACGCAGCGCCATTGGCCAATGCCTGTTCAGCAAACTGATTGGCATCATAATGTGCCCCCTTCAAGGCAAAAAACATACAACCAGACGGCAAATTCCGGGTATCGGTACTCACCACCGGGTGCTGCAGAAAAATGGAATATAATTCAGTTGTGTTCATGTTTTTTTAACGGCTTACGGTTGACGGCCTACGGTTGACGGCCTACCGTAAGCTGTCCACCGTCCACCGTAAGCCGTCCACCGTAGGCCGTAAGCCGTCACTCTTGCCAATATACCCTTTTTACCCTATCCGATACGTTGGTAAAAACCTCGTAGGGGATGGTTTGCAGGCATTGTGCCAGATCCTGTACAAGCGGATTGTGGCCGAAAATGACCACCTCATCTCCCACACGGGCATCCGGTATGTCGGTAACGTCAATCATCGTCATGTCCATACAAACATTTCCTACGGTAGCAGCCAGGTGTCCGCGAACAGCTACCGTGTATCGCCCGCCGCCGGCCAGTCGCAAAAAACCGTCGGCGTAGCCTATGCTGATGGTGGCAATGCGGCGAGGCTTGTTCAACACGCCGCTGTTGCGGTTGTACCCCACCGTTTCACCTGCAGGAATGTTCTTGATCTGGCTGATGGTTGCTTTAAGCACATTGACCACCTGCAACTGATGCTGTATCGCCTGCCCTCCTATTCCATACAATCCAATTCCCAGCCGCACCATATCGAAATGGAACTCCGGCCAGCGTTCAATGCCTCCGGTGTTGCAAATATGGCGCAAAGGAGCATATCCCAGCGTTTCCTGGATTTGTTTTGCCATATTTTGGAAAATTTTGGCCTGTGCACGGGTAAACTCGTCGTGTACAGGCGCATCGCTGGCTGCCAGGTGTGAAAAAACTGAAGCTACCCTTAAATGGGGCGCTTTTTTCAATTTCTCCAAAAGTGCCGGCATATCGGCCGGCTCGAAACCCAGTCGGTGCATGCCGGTGTCCAGCTTGAGGTGAATGGCCAGCGATTTATCGGCGCCGGCAAAATCTACAATTTCTTCCAAAAGCTCCATGCTGTACACCTCCGGCTCCAGTCGGAAACGCCAGAGCACCTCAAAGCTGGCGGGTTCCGGATTGAGTACCAGAATAGGCAAGCTCACGCCGGCCTCCCTCAGGGCAATACCTTCGTCGGCATAAGCAACACCCAGGTAGTCGGCCTGATGAAACTCCAGCAGCTTGGCCACCTGGGCAGAACCGGCGCCGTACCCCTCGGCTTTCACCATCACCATCATTTTGGTGCCGGGGCGAAGCATGCGCTGGTAGGTTTTGAGGTTGTTCAACAGCGCTGAAAGATTCACCTCCAGCACTGTTTTATGCGCCTTTTGCTCCAAACGGCGGGCAATACGTTCAAAAGCAAACGCACGCGCCCCTTTGAGCAAAATGGTTTCTTCGCGGAATTCCAATTGCCCTATTTGTTCCAGAAATACCTCGGTAGCCGGATAAAACGAGCACGCCACGGAGTCCGGCAACAACTCCCGGATGGCCGGAATTTCCGAGCCTATGCCTATCAGCCTGTCCACCTGATGCGTTTGTACCTGGTCGGCCACGGCCTTCCACAAAGCCCGGGGCGACAAGCCGCTTTGTAAAACATCAGATAAAATTAGCGTCAGCGGACCCTTGGCGGCTTGCCTCCGGGCAAACTGAAGCGCCAGGCGCAAAGAATCAAGGTCGTTGCTGTAAGCATCGTTGATCAGGGTGCAGCGCTGTATGGCGGCCTTTACTTCCAGGCGCATCTCCACGTGCTCCAAACGCAGCATCCGGTGCTCTATGGTTTGCTGTGGAATGTTCAACAGCATCAAAGCCGACCAGCAATGCAGGGCATTTTCCAGGCTGGCATCGTCGGAAAACGGCAACTGGAGCGAAAGCGTTTGGCCGCTTTCCGTCAGCATTGCCGTGATATGGGCCCCACCGTTGTGCAGTTTTTCAATGGATTGCACCTGCAGTTGTGCCGGCTCACCGTTTTTCGACCAGGTAAACAGCTTCGTTTGCGTTTGTGCCGGCGCCCAGCGCGACTCGCACACCAGCACGTCCGAATGAGCAAAGAGCTTCATTTTTTCCGCTAGCTTTTCGGCATCAGAGGCAAAGCCTTCCTGGTGGGCGGCGCCTAAATTGGTAAAAATGCCGATGCTGGGCTGAATGATACGCTCCAGCTGCTCCATTTCGCCGGTTTGGGAAATGCCCGCTTCGAAAATGGCCAGGGTATGGCGCTCCTGCATCTGCCACACAGACAGCGGCACGCCGATTTGGGAATTGTAGCTTTTAGGGCTACGCACCAGATCGAAGTCCGGCGAGAGCAGTTGGGCCAGCCATTCCTTTACCACCGTTTTCCCATTGCTGCCCGTAATGCCGATCACCGGAATCTGAAAGCGGGAACGGTGGTGCGCGGCAAGGGCCTGAAGCGCTTTTAGCGGATCGTCCACCTGCAGGAAACCGGCCTCTGGCAGGAGCTCAGGCTCTGGCCATTGTTTCACCACAAACTGCCTCACGCCCTGAGCATACAATTCGGGGATGAACCGGTGCCCGTCGCGGTGCTTGCCCGGCAGCGCAAAAAACAGCGCATTGGCCGGCGTAGTCAGCGAACGCGAATCGAACAATAATTGCTCCGTCGGCGGATCGCCGGCCGGCTGCTGAAGCCAGCGCGCGCCCAGTATTTGTTGGATGTCGGAAAGATGGTATCGCACAGGGCAAAGGTAAACCACTTGGGCCGTCCGTTAATACTGGATTATCTTTGCCCAATGGAATGGATCATTCAATCCCCCGGCGAATTGCGGGCCATCATGCCGGCTTTTTTGCAAGCCCTCGGCGAGCGACGGAAAATTGCCCTTCATGGCGAAATGGGGGCGGGCAAAACCACCTTTGTCAAAGCCCTCTGCGAACATTTGGGGGTACAGGACAATACCTCCAGTCCTACTTTTTCTTTGGTGAATGAATACCATTATCAGGCTGCCGACGGTACAGATGCCCTGGTCTATCACCTGGATCTGTACCGCTTGCGCAATCCTCAGGAAGCATACGATATTGGCCTGGATGAACTCATGCACGACCCCTGGCTATGTCTGGTAGAGTGGCCACAGGTGGCGGAAGCTTTTTTCCCGGAAAACGCCGCGAGAGTGGAGATAGAAATTCTGGGGGAATCAATGCGGCGGATCAATCTTTTTTAGGACGTTGGACTTTTGGACGTTGGACTATTGGACAATGGACGTTGGACTTGTGCTCGGGGTATTTGATCATTTCAACTTTATCGAGCGCAAGTCCATTGTCTAATAGTCCATTGTCCATTGTCCAACGTCCAAAAGTCCATTGTCCAACGTCCAAAAGTCCAGCGTCCAAAAGTCCATTGTCTCACATCACTCTTTTCACCGTTGCTGAGGCCAACGGCACTCCTTTGGCATCCAAATTTTGCAACAAGAGCAGTCCGGGCGTTTTGCCTGGCTCAATGCTGCCGAGCGTATCGTCAAAACCCAGGGCTTCGGCGCCGTTTAGGGTTGCCCAACGCAGTAAGGTGTCGAAAGACACGTAGCTCTGGTAGCGGGCAATGGTTTTCATTTCTTCCAGGATGGACAATTGCCAGTTGGAGGTCAGGGAATCCGTTCCGATGGTAACGCGCGCACCGGTGTCGAGAAAGGCGGAGTAGTCGGGGAGCCGGTTCTCAATATATAAATTGGCATTGGGGCAGGTAGCCCAGTACACCTTGTCCGACCAGGCTTGTGCCGCAGCAATGTCCGCTCTGGTGGTGAGCGTATTATGCACGAACAGGCTGCGCAAGGCCGGGTTCATGTGCTGCAATGCGTAGTGGATGGAGGATTTTCCGGAGGGCTCGAAGGACTCAAGCGAGATGCCGAATTTGCTATAAAACTCCAGAAATCCGCCCGTTTTCTCCAAAAATAGCTCCTGCTCCGGAGGGGTTTCCTGATTGTGTATGCTTACCGTGATACCGGAATCAGCGTTAAACTGATTGATTTTTTGAAATAGCGCACGACTCACCGAATACGGCGCATGTGGCGCCAGGGTTGCCGTGGAGCCGGGCGCATGGCGCAGTTGTTCGTAAACTTTGAGTGCGTCGGTAAATGTTTTTTCAGCTTTCTCGTCCTGAAGAAAATCAAAGAGCTCCAGGAAGGTGTGATAGCGCATGCGCCCCCTGGATTTCACCGCAAACGTATCCGGCGCGTTGGAGATATCGCCCAAGGCCACAATGCCGCCGTCGAGCATTTCCTGTTCGGCTTTTTCAATGGCCTCGGCTATTTCCTCCGCAGGAGCATTGCGTTTGGTAACTACCCCTGTAATAAACGGGATCAGCCCGGTTCCGGTATCCACCTTGCCCTTCATGTGCGAGAGCTCCAGATGGCAATGGGTGTTTACAAAGCCCGGAACAAGCACTCCGTTCAAATGCGCTACACTCGCCGGGTCATGCCGGTCCATACTTTCAATGGCCAGGATTTTTCCGGCATTGTCAGTAATGACCACTGCATTTTCGAGGGGTTCGGAAGAAACGGGATAAATGCGATGGGCGGTGAATTTTTGCATGTTTGGGTGTTTGGGTGTTTGGGTGTTTTGGTGTTTTAGTGTTTTGGTGGGTTTTTTCTGGCCATTGCGTCTTTTACGAAGTGTCTGGTATGGTACCAGCAGCGGAGGGAATGTCCGGCCTCACCGACAGAGAGTGCTGCGAGGCTCAGGGCGATCAGGAGATGATGGGCCACTCGCATGTGTTCCGACCATTGCGGGAAAAAATGGGGAATGGTCAGGATTTCCAGGGCAATGACTATCACGGCCAGCAGGGCGAAACCCACCATGGCCGCCCGGGCTTTGAACAGCCATTGGGGTTTTTGGTGCAGCAACACCCGGTTCAGGTACACAGCTGCCAGCCGATCGGAAGGGTAAATACGGATGATCTCTTTCAGTAGGCGCTCTGCTTTGGGGTAGTCCTCCAGGTGATAATAGGAGGCCGCTTTTTTAGACAACAACTGGTGATACAGATCCTCGCCACCCCAGTGCTCAATATTCTGCATAATGACCAATTCCAGCAGGTGGTCGCACATGACCAAATGTTTGCCATGATCAGCTGCTTCGTACAGGGCATTGGTGTAGATCAGGGTACAATCCAGGTACTCCTCGAAATCCAGCGAACGGATGGCATCTTCATGCTGCTCGTAAAAACGGATGATCCCATGGAAGTCGCTCGCTTCAATGGATTTGAAATTGCGGTACAATCGCAGCCGTTCTGCCGGAAGGAAATACATATTGTTTACAGCAGTGCAAAGGTCGTTTCAATGCCGTAGAAACGCAAAAAAATTGCAGATGGTTGGGGGTTATTGTCAAATTTGATCACTTAGTGTCGGGGTGACGGGCAGTCACCCCGACACTAAGTGATCAAATTTGACAAAATAAACATTTTTTGTTTTATATTTGCCTTTGAATTTTCAACAAAATGTCAAAATCCAGCCCGTTTATTAAAGGCCGGGGTGCGCAGATCAATCCGCCCTCGCAGTATGAGCGCGTGGTGCGCAGCGCCGAGCCGCTGGATTGGGCATTGGTGGCCAGTGAATGGGAGGAGCCTGAGCTAAAAACACAATACCTGGAAACCCACCCGAAAACCATCCTGAACAAAGTGGAAAGTCCGGACATTCCGCTGGAGTGGAGCCTCAATCCTTACCAGGGCTGCGAGCATGGCTGTATTTATTGTTATGCCAGAAACACCCATCCATACTGGGGGTACAGCGCCGGGCTCGATTTTGAACGAAAAATCCTGATAAAGCGCAATGCCGCCCAACTGCTGGAAAAAGCACTCCAAAAGAAATCCTGGAAAGCCGCTCCGGTCATGTTTGCCGGGAATACCGACGTCTATCAGCCGGCGGAGCGCAAATTCGGCATTACCCGGGAGTGTCTGGAGGTTTTCTGGAAATACCGGCATCCGGTGGGCCTGATCACCAAAAACAGCCTGATTCTGCGCGATCTGGATATTTTACAACAATTAGCTTCGGAAAACCTGGTGCAGGTGGCCATCAGCATCACCACCCTGCAGGAAGAAACACGGTTGTTTCTCGAACCGCGCACCGCCACCGTAAACCAGCGCCTCAAAACGGTGGAAACACTGAGCCAGGCAGGTATACCGGTGTTTGTGATGGCTGCTCCCATCATACCCGGCCTCAACGATCATGAAATCATTCCATTGGTAAAAGCCGTAGCCGAACGCGGCGCCCTTGGCGTCGGTCATACCATGGTGCGACTAAACGGAGACGTAGGCCTCATCTTCGAAGACTGGATCCGCAAGGCCATGCCCGATCGTGCCGACCGCGTGCTCAATCGCATCCGCGACACCCATGGCGGCAGCCTGGAAGAGAAAAGGTTCGGGAAAAGAATGAAGGGAGAAGGCAATATCGCAGAAATCATCCATGCCCAATTCCGGGTAGCCAAGGAAAAATTCCTCAAAGACCGCAAAATGCCCGCCTATAACCTGGAATTGCACGAACACTACAAATCACCCCAACTCCGACTCTTCTAAAATCCGTCCACCGTAAGCCGTCTACCGTAAGCCGTCACTCGTTAGCCGTAATCAAACAGTCCACCAGTACCCTGACTGGGGCAAATTGAATGGTGCCGCCAATATGGCCGGCATCCTGCCCGAAGACATCTGTCTGGATACTGGCTCGCCGGATGAGTCCCTGTCCGGCAAACATTCGGTAGCCTCTGGCGCCGATGTTGGTGCCACTCACGGTTCCTTCAGCCGGATCCAATTGTATGATACAATGTTGGCAGGCTTCCAGCGCTTTTACCGGAATTTGCTTTTTAAATGTGCCCACAATGGTGGTATGGTCGTTGGCTTTTTCAGCAAAAATGATCCGCCCTTCCAACAACACCATTGATCCGCTTAATGAAACCCCGAAGCGACAATGCCAGTCGCCCAGGCCATAGGTATCGCCATCGCCGCGCACAATCCGGCTGGCGGTGATTTCCACCTCGTCCAGTTGGATCACAAATGATTCCTGTGCCCCAAGCGGACAGACTCCAATAAGCAGCAAAAATGGGATCAGAAAAGGCATTTGCCAGTGTTAACGCAAAAATCAGGCCCCTGTTTCATGTTTCAATTATTTCACAACATGAAACAGCTTTCTGCATGACCTGGATCATGGTGATAAAAAGGAAGCATCCGTCATCTTTACCACTCCGGGGCACAAAGGAATTTGGCCAGGTTTACTCAAAAAAATCAGGTTAAAGCCTGTAAAACCCCGCTTGATCAGAATTAAATATGGCAATTCAGGTAAAAAGTTTCAGTATTAATTTTTTTCAAGCAAATTCACCCAAAAAAAACCAAACTAACTTACATTAACCGCCGAAAGCAGATTTTTTCACCAAACAACACTCTTGGTCATGCTCTCAGCCCGTTTACCGTTCACCAAAATCAGTTCATTGCGTTATGGCAGTTTATTCTACTGACAAGATCCGGAACGTTGTTCTGTGCGGACACTCCGGATGCGGCAAAACCACTCTTGCCGAAACCATGCTTTTTGAAGCAAAAGCCATTACCCGCCGGGGCGCCGTAGGGGAGGGCAATACGCAGAGCGACTACGCTCCGCTGGAACAGCAGCGCGGTCACTCGCTGTTTGCTTCTCTGCTTCATTGCACCTGGAAAGACACCAAAATCAACATCCTCGACACCCCGGGGCTCGACGATTTTTCCGGGGAAGTGGTTACGGCATTAAAGGTGGCCGACACTGCCCTGATGGTGCTCAATGCCCGCAGCGGCGTGGAGGTAGGCACTGAACTGATCTGGGAACACATCGAAAAAAACGATACGCCTACCATGTTTGTGGTCAATCAGCTTGATCATGAGAAGTCAGATTTTGAAATGACGCTCGATCAGGCGCGCAAACGCTTTGGTTCGCGGGTGCTGCCCATGCAATTTCCGGTGAATCAGGGCCCCGGCTTCAATGCCATCGTGGATGCCCTGCGCATGGTGATGTATGTATTTCCGGACGGTGGCGGAAAACCGGAGAAAAAACCCATACCGGCCGAACACAAGAGCCGGGCAGATGAATGGCACAACGCCCTGGTGGAAGCCGCCGCAGAAAACGACGAAGGCCTGATGGAAAAATTCTTTGAAGAGGGCAACCTTAGCGAGGAAGAACTGGCCAAAGGCCTCAGCACCGGCCTGGCGCACCGACAGTTTTATCCCCTGTTCTGTGTTTCCGGCCTTAAAGACATGGGCAGCGGTCGCGTCATGGGCTTTATTCACGATATTTGCCCCAGTCCGGCCGACAGACCACCGGCATCTCTGGAAGGCGGTGGCACAAAGCCATGCGACCCCGCAGCACGCCCTTGCGTGTTTATTTTCAAAACTGTGAACGAGCCCAAAGTGGGCAATGTGTCCTATTTCAAAGTATACTCCGGCACACTCAAATCAGGCGACGAACTGACCAACGCAGAAAACAGCACCGTAGAACGTTTCTCCCAACTCTTTGAAAGCGAAGGCAAAAACCGCAACCTGGTGGAAGAGTTCAAGGCAGGAGATATTGGCTGTACCGTAAAACTAAAAGGTTCTCATACCAACCAAACCCTCAATCCAAAGGGGTCTGAACTAAAAATTGAAAAGATCCACTTCCCGGCGCCACGCATCCGGATGGCCGTAGTGCCCCCAAGCAAGGCCGAGGTGGAAAAAATGGCGCATGCCCTGCACTCCATTCAGGAAGAAGACCCAACCTTGTTGGTAGAACAAAGCGTGGAGCTGAAACAAACCATCATCCAGGGCCAGGGCGAAATGCACCTCGACATTGTACGTTACAAAGCCGAACAAAACTTTGGTGTGAAGCTGGAATTCGTTGAGCCTCGTATCCCATACCGCGAAACCATCACCAAGGAGGCCAACAAAGACTACCGCCACAAAAAACAATCCGGTGGCGCCGGTCAGTTTGCCGAGGTGCACATGCGCATCGAACCGTACTACGACGGAATGCCCGCGCCGCACGATCTGACAACCAAAAACATTGAGGTGGAAGAACTGAAATGGTGAGGCAAATTTTCCTTCTGCTGGGCCATTGTTGGCGGCTCCATTGATGCCCGCTTTACCAATGCCATCAAGAAAGGCATCATGGCAAAAATGGAAGAGGGGCCCAGCACCGGTTCATACTGCCGCGATGTGCGCGTGAGCATCTACGATGGTAAAATGCACCCTGTTGACTCCAATGATATGGCTTTCCAAATTGCGTCTACTATGGCTTTCAAGGAGGCTTTCCACGATGCCAAACCGCAAATTCTGGAGCCGGTGTACGACCTTGAAGTGTTGTGCGATTCGGAAGTGATGGGCAATGTGATGGGCGATCTGCAAACCCGCAGGGCCATCATTATGGGTATGGGCACCGAAGGCCACTATCAATCCATCAAAGCCAGGGTACCGCTCAAGGAACTGCACAAGTACTCCTCCACCCTGCGCGCGCTCACACAGGGCAAGGCCAAGTTCTCCATGACTTTTGCCGAATATGCTGCAGTGCCGGCAGATATTCAGGCCAAGCTCATTGCTGAGTACGCAGAGCATAACAAGCATGAGGAACATCATTGATAGTAGAAAATAAACCAAAATTTCAGGCCGCTTCGGGAAACCAGAGCGGCTTTTTTGTAGTCAGGGGTTGAATCACACAAAAACTACTTAACCATGCTTAAATCACTCATGTTCTTCGGGGTCGCAATGGCCATGCTTTGCCTGCCCGGAGTTTTGCAGGCCCAGGAGGCAACTCCTGAAGCCTCTCCTTACCGTCTGTATCGCCACGAAATTGGCATTGGAGCTTCTATACCCTTTAATTCTGATAGAGGCGCGGTATTGCTCTACAAGCACCGTCTGGGCAAGGTGCAAGAAAAAGAACAACGGACGTACCAATGGTCCCTCCGTTGTATGCTGACGCATGCCCAAAATGATTACAACTTCCAGTTCACGGAAGGTATGATTGCCGATACTTTTTTCCAGCGCAGACTGACCGGCACTAACCGTGAGTATGATCTCGGAATAGGGATTGAACGGCAGCAAATGCGCAATCGCTGGCGATTTTATTACGGAGCTGATCTGCTTTTCGGTTGGTCCAATCGACCGGTAGATGTTGATCATCTGGCCATCATTGAGGGCCAGCCGGAAATCCTGTTGCGTCAAAGCCAGGCGGAATATACCGCCTGGAGAACGGGAGGCTCGGGTTTCGCAGGTGTGCAGTGGTTCTTTGCCGGCCGCTGGAGCCTGGGCACAGAAATCAGCATGTCGGCCTGGCTGGAGCAAACCCAAAGCAATGCCATCATTGATAATGGATACACCAGCAATACCCTTGAATTCAGTTTCTGGATTCCACGCCTGCTCTATTTGAGCCACCATTTCGGGGGATAATTCCCGATGCATTTGGGTTTCAGACCTGTAAGGTTTCCAAAAACCTTGCAGGTCTGAAACCAGTGTTAATGGAAGAAAGATACGAAACAGCAAGGCATCATTTTCCTGCTTTTTTGTACCTTCCCCTCTCTTTGCCTCTCCTTATGCACAAACTAACCCTGCTACTCCTAAGCTTCTTGCTTTTTAGCACCTTCCTGAGTGCTCAATCTGATACGCTGCCTCCCAAAATCTTTTTGCGAAATATGGAGCTGGGTATCGACGCAGTACCCTATATCGCCGGAGAAGTTGGCGCCAGTGTTTTGTTCAAAAAAAGATTCCGAGGCCCTTACTTCCGCGGGAAAAGTCACCGGCAAACCTCCTTGCGCAGCCACTTTAAATTTACAGGCTATAACAGTGGTTTCAGGCAATACCTGGGCATTACGGCGGCCGACACCTTGTCGTACCGGCGCTTTAACGGACAATACCAGCATTTGGGGCTTTCCTTAGGCATTGAACAGCAATTTGTACGCAAGCGCTTAGGTACTTACATCGGCGCCGAAGCGTTCGGGTTTTACAAATGGAGCAACGGGGAGTACCAGGTAGATGCTTATCCGTTTGGGCAAAACACCCCGTTCATCACCGAAACCTACGACGGCGGCTTCGCGGAAAGAGCGTTCGGAGTAGCGGCGCTGTTTGGTATCAGGTATTTCATCTTCAGTCAACTTAGCCTGGGTTTGGAGGTTCATTTTTCAGCAGCGCTTAGTTTTACGGAAGTGGAAAACCAACGCGATGGTTTTATTCTCTACGACAACAACCATACGCTGGATTATAGGCTACAACCCATTCGCGTGCTGTACCTAAGCTATCATTTCGGGCAATAGTTCTTAGCAAAATATTTTTCATAGAAAAGGCAACTTTCCTGCAACCTCAGAGCATCACTGGTGTCATTGCCGGTGGCTATTCTGTATTTGGCGCAGTATCGGGGCTCTCAATGTCCTAAAGTCTGCACCACCCTGCACATTTTCTATCTATTTTTTGTCTATGAAAACAACCCGTAACCTCCTGCTCGCCGTCACCCTATTGCTGCTACCATGGTGTCTGGCGCCGCTGTTTTCCCAACAGGAAAGCAACAAAAAAGTAGTGATCACCAAACGCACCGTAGATGCTGATGGCTCGGAAAGTACCGAAACCATCATCAAAAAAGGCGCTGCTGCCGAAAACTTCGATGTGGACAAATACGTCCGCGAAAACCGGTCCGACAACACCACCGTGGAAGTGCAGGTCACCGGCGGCGATGATGAACGAAGCATCGTCATTAAAGGCCCAAAATCACCCGGAAAACCAAGCCCGCCCGAAAATCAGGCAGGTAAATACCAGAGTCCATTTCTTGGTGTAGACGAAGACTCCGATGAAAAGGCCGATCAGCCCGGACTTGTGGTAAATATTGTGCGCGGATCGGCAGCCGATGAGGCAGGGCTGCGCGACAATGATAAAATCCTCCAACTCAATGGCGTGAAGATTGACCGCTGGAGCGACCTCACCAAATTCATGCGCTCTGCCAAAGTGGGCGACCAGGTGGAGATTGTGTACGAGCGATACGGCAAAACCTACAATGCCAAGGCAAAGCTTACCAGTCGCAATGTGGCAAAAGCGGTGCAACCCACAGAAAAAGGCTTTCTGGGGGTGTCGGATGAAGACAACGAAAGCGAAAACGACGCTCCGGGAGTAGAGATATCCGTAACAGAAGGCTCAGCGGCTGAAAAAGCCGGATTGCTGGATGGCGATATCATTTTCCAACTCAATGAAGCCCCTATTGCCGATTTTGAGGACATCAGCGATTTCATGGCTTATACCAAGCCAGGCGATAAGGTGACCATCACCTATGAGCGAAACGGCAAACGGAACACCGCAGAAGCGGTGCTCACCGAAAGCATCAACAGCTGGAATGTGGATTTGGGCAACTGGGACTTTGGCAACACCATCCGCAAAAGTCTGGATGATCTGAGAGAAGAGCTGGACATGAACAAAGGCAATGCCACGGTGAATGTGCGTACCAAGGACGCCTGCCTGGGGGTTTATTCAGATATGGACAAAGAGGGCGACACGGAAGGTTCCCGTGTGAACGGTTTTACCGACGATTCCGCAGCCAAGGAAGCCGGCCTTCAAAACGGCGATATCATCACTGCCCTGAACGGTCAAAAAGTGAAAAACCACGACGAGCTCTGGCAGGTCATTTCCACCCAAAAAGTGGGAGATAAGGTGTCGGTGGATTTCACTCGCGATGGCAAGGCCATGAAAGTGGACGCTACCCTTAAAGCCTGCCGCGACAACAGCAGCAGGGTGCAGATATTTGATGGCGATGGCGGGCAGGTGCGCGATTTTACCTCCTGGAACTGGAGTGAAAAAGACCAGAAAAGCCTCCGCGAACGCAGCATCATCACCATTCGCCGTGGCCAGGGAGATGCGCCCAAGGTGAATACCACCCCTGGAACCGACAAGACCGGAGCGGCATTGAAACTCAACAGCTTCAGAGCTTACCCCAACCCTACCATGGGACAGGTAACTGTGGAATTTTCTGCCGAACCGGTGGCTACTACCGTTTCCTTCTTCGACCTCGCCGGCCGACAACTTTTCCGCGAAGAACTAAATGCCTTCGGCGGCCGCTATTACCAGCAATTCGACCTAGCAGACTATTCCAAAGACACCATTGTCATTCAGGTACAACAAGGAGAAAAAGTACACTCCGAGCAGTTGCAGGTAAACTAACGGTAGACGGCTTACGGCCTACGGCCTACGGTGGACGGCTTACGGTGGACGGCAAGCAGGATTCCTGGCTTTGGTATCCACCGTTGGCCGTAGGCCATCTACCGTCCACCGTAAGCCGTAAGCCGTTACAGCACCGAATGCTCCACAAAGGCCAGCTGGTCAGGATAATCGGTGGTGTAATGTAGTCCTCGACTTTCACGGCGATGGGAGGCGGAGCGGGTGATGAGGTAGGCTACCGTGATGAGGTTGCGCAACTCCATGAGTTGCGGACTAATGGTCGTGGTTTTATACAGCTCTTCTGTTTCCTGGTAGAGCAGATACAGGCGGTCGAGCGCGCGTTTCAGACGCACATTGGAGCGCACAATGCCGACGTAGTACGACATAATTTCCCGCAATTCCTTCAAACTTTGGGTAATCAGTACCATTTCCTGGGGGTCGGTGGTACCCTCGGCATTCCAGTCGGGCACATCTTCCTGAAATGCCCACTGCTCCAGTTTGCCCGGAAGGTCGTGCGCTACCCTGTGGGCAAAGACCATGCCTTCGAGCAGTGAATTGGAGGCCAGGCGGTTGGCGCCGTGAAGACCCGTGCTGCTGCACTCTCCGGCAGCATACAAGCGTTGGATGCTGGTGTGTCCCTGTGCATCCACCATCACCCCGCCACAGGTGTAATGGCAGGCGGGTACGATCGGGATCATATCGCGCATTGGGTCAATGCCGATGCTTTTACATTTTTCGTAAATGGTTGGGAAATGCGCCAGGAAAGCCTCTTTGTCCAGATGGCGGCAATCCAGGTACATGCAATCCGTACCCCGCTTTTTCATTTCGGAGTCAATGGCGCGTGCCACAATATCGCGGGGCGCCAGTGAAAGCCGCGGGTCGTAATGTTGCATAAATTCCTCCCCTTCGGCGGTTTTTAAAATACCGCCAAATCCGCGCACCGCCTCCGACACCAGGAAAGAAGGGCTTTCACCTGCCGGATTGAACAGGGAGGTGGGGTGAAACTGCATGAATTCCATGTTCTCCACCCGGCCTTTTGCCCGGTAAGCCATCGCGATGCCATCGCCGGTGGCAATGATCGGGTTGGTGGTGGATTTGTACACCTGCCCGGCCCCACCGGTGCACATGACGGTGGCCCTGGCTAGTATGGTGTCTATTTCTCCGTTTTGCTTGTTCAGCGCATAGCACCCGTAACATTCAATGCCGGGCGTGACACGGATCACCATGTGGCCCAGATGGTGCTGGGTAATGAGGTCGAGCGCAAAGTAGTGCTCGGCCACTTCCACGTTGGCGCACTTCTTCACCTCTTCCATGAGCGCGCGCTGCATTTCCCAGCCGGTGAGGTCTT
>JADZFI010000124.1 GCA_020850025.1 Saprospiraceae bacterium | reverse complement strand
GCCGGAAACCACGGCAAAGCCTTTGCTACCAACTTCAACCCGGAAATCAACATCCGCGAAGTGACGCAAAAAGGTCGCTACTGGCAGGATGGCAAATGGATCGAAACCGAGCCGCACGAAATCTGGAAAGACATCAACTACCCGGAAATCGGCCCGAAACGCTCCTACCTGATCTACCACGAAGAACTGGAGAGTCTGGTGAAAAACTTCCCCACGCTGCGCCGCGCCCGTTTCTGGATGACCTTCGGTCAGGAATACCTCACGCACCTGCGCGTGATCCAGAACATCGGTATGGCCGGCATTGAACCGATCAAATTCCAGGGCATGGACATCATTCCGCTGGAATTCCTCAAAGCCGTATTGCCGGCGCCTGAAGAACTGGGCGAAAACTACACCGGCTTCACCAGCATCGGTTGCCGCATCAAAGGCATCAAAGACGGCAAAGAGCGCACCTATTACGTTTGGAACAACTGCTCCCACGTAGAGGCCTACAAAGAAACCGGCACTCAGGCCGTAAGCTATACCACCGGCGTACCCGCCATGATCGGCGCCCGCATGATCCTCGAAGGAAAATGGGCCGGCAAAGGCGTGTTCAACGTGGAAGAAATGGATCCGGATCCGTTCATGGACCGCCTCAACAAAGACGGTCTGCCCTGGCACGAACAGGTGGATATTGATTTGGAGATGGATTGATTGTTGGACATTGGACTATTAGACAATGGACGTTGGACTTGCGCTCGGGGTAATTTGTAATTACAGCTTCATCGAGCCCAAGTCCAACGTCCAATAGTCCAACGAGCCCAAGTCTATTGTCCATCGTCCAAAAGTCCAACGTCTAACAGTCCAAACACCGTCACTGCATACAAGCCCGCGGTTTCGGTGCGCAGGCGGGCCTCGCCGAGGCTGATGGCCTGAAAGCCGCTGGATAGGGCGAGTTTTACTTCTTCCGGACTGAAATCGCCCTCAGGGCCAATGGCAATGAGGGTATCCTGCTCCGGCAGCAGGGTGTTTTTCAAATGCGGCATGGGTTCGTCCCCACACCAGGCGAGGCGCTTTTGCGTCTCGCCTGTTTTTTTGACAAAATCTGTAAACTTCGTGAGCGGATGGAGCTGCGGCAGCCAGGCACGCAAACTCTGTTTCATGGCAGCAACCAGAATCTTCTCCAGGCGATCGAGCCGGATCGTATCGCGTTCCGAGCGCTGACAAAGGATGGGGGTAATTTCATCCACCCCAATTTCGGTGGCCTTTTCCAGAAACCACTCCAGGCGGTCTATGTTCTTGGTGGGCGCAATGGCAATATGCAGCCGCCCATGTTTCGACTTGGGCGACTCCTGCCTGGAAATGATGCGGGCAAGCACCTGTCGCTTGCCCGCATCAGCCAGTTCGGCTTCGTAAAAATATCCTTTCCCGTCGGTTAGCCGGAGCCGGTCGCCGGTATTTTTCCGCAAAACCGTGCTCAGGTGTCGGCCTTCCTCCTCTTCAAAAATAGCGAAGCCGTTTTCAATCTTCGGTGTGAAGAACAACTGACTCATAATATGGTCACTTGCGGGTCTTCAACTCTTTATTGATGAACTCACCAATTTGCTTACCCACCTTCAAACCTGCCTCATTGCCGCGGCGATAGTGAATACCACCGTACAAACGGCTGAAGCCCACTTCTTCAGAGGCTTCATTGAACGACTTGAAAGTACGGGCCGGCAGACCAAACTCCATCTCGGTACTATCGGTAAACGCAAAATTGTCGCCAAAAATACCTGTCAGAGTAGCTGCGGCAGCCATAGAAATGGTACTGTGGCCGCTGGTATATTCCGGGAACGGAGGCGTCTGGATCAAGGGTTGCCAGCTTTGGTCAATGTATTGGTTAATGTAGGATTCCGGGCGGATCAGGTTGGTTTTATACTTGGTATCCCAACAGGAAATGAAACCATCGGCTAACGCACAGGCCACTTTAACATAAGCCTCTGCCGACACTATAATATCGGCATTCGCTTTGCGGCAGGCGTGGCCCACTATGTTCATCCAGTGACCGCCCGGGCTGATCTTCTTTTTGGCAAATGCCACGTGGCCGCTCACTTCCATGGCAAATGGATTGTCGTCCCAATACCAGGCAATGGCTTCTTTTTCCGGATTTTTTTCGTTCACGATATCGTGAACCTCAAGCGCCTCCTTGTAAAAATCGCTGTTTTTGTCGGTACTAAATGCATACGGAGGATCGGCCGGGAACTGACTGGCAGAGTCCATTACCCAAGGGCGGATCTTTGGCCAGTGTGGCTCCAGTGCATCGCCATAAGCCGGAGGCGTTGGGCGCCAGCGGGCAGGGCTTTCCACATCAATGGTGAACTTGGCAGCACTGCGCGTTTGCGCGTAGTTGTCGGTCTTGGACCAGGCCAGAATGTGTTTGGCTACCGCTTCTCCGTAGGCCATGGAACGATCGTACACATCCTTGGGTATGTCCATTTTCTTAAAATCCTCAAAGATTAGCTCTTTAAGCTCCTCAACATCTCCTTCGGAGAACACCAGTTGTTTGCCCACAATAAGCTGGGCATTCACACTGGCCAATGGAAAACAATAGTCTTTACCGGCTTCCGGTTGCGGACCCGGAGTGAGTCCGTTAAGCTGACCCGAAAGGCTCTGGTAGGCCGGAAAACCCGGCACCAACGCCTCGTAGGCTGCCACGGCTGAATAGGCATAAATCCTTGACGAAATCGGCGGAGCAAAAATATCGTGACGAATGATGTCGGTAATGCGCCGAACCCCCGCGTGGATGAACTCCGCATTATTGGCTTTTTGTTGGTATTCATTGCTGCCGTTCTGGCAGGCGGGTAGCCACATCAGCAGGGCAAATGCGGCTATAAAAAGTTGTTTTACCTTCATAATGAATGATTTAAAAAAAATGCAACCGAAAATCTTGCAACAAAATTCCGGGTAAAATTTTTGAAAATGCCCTGGCAGGGTCTTTTTAATTGTTTTCTAATGGGCCAATTTCGGCAAAAATAAACGAAGAAAAAGCAAAAACAACCGCTACTTTTCCCGCATCAAATCTGAGCCTTGTATGCAGCACTTTGTCCGATCTGTTTTTGCCCTTCTGATAACCGCTCTTTTTTTGCCAGCATGCTCTGATCATACTCCTCCGCGCATCCTTATTTTTTCTAAAACAGAGGGCTACCGGCACGAATGTATCCCGGTGGCCACTGCTGCCCTGAGAAAATTATGTCTGGAAAACGGCATCGCCGTGGATACCACCGAAGATGCGGAGGATTTCAATGCCAAAAACCTGCGCCGTTACAACGCCGTGGTTTTCCTGTGCACCACCGGCGATGTGCTCAACCCCGCTCAGGAAACTGATTTTGAACGCTACATCCAGGCCGGTGGCGGCTACGTGGGCATCCACTCCTCCACCGATACCGAATACGGCTGGACCTGGTACGGCGGACTGGCAGGGGGCTATTTCAACGGCCACCCCGCTATTCAGGATGCTACCCTGAAGATTGAAAAACACGACCATCCCTCCACCCGCCACCTCAAAGGCGAAACCTGGCAACGCAAAGACGAGTGGTACAATTTTAAAGACCTAAATCCTAATGTAACGGTACTGCTCAGTCTGGATGAATCGTCGTACCAGGGCGGAACCAACTGCAAAGACGCCAACACCAGCGCCCGGCCCTGCCACCCCGCCGCCTGGTGCCATGAGTACGACGGCGGCCGGGCCTTTTACACGGCTGGCGGGCACACCAAAGAAAGCTACGCAGAGCCGGAATTCCTGAAACACGTACTTGGTGGCATCCGTTATGCCATCGGCAAACAAAAACGGCTGGACTATACTGCCTGCCGAACCCCGGAAATTCCCGACCCCACCCGCTTTCAGAAAACCGTACTGGCCTCGAACCTCACCGAGCCCATGGAGCTGGAATTGCTGCCTGACGGCAAGGTGATGTTCATCGAACGCCGTGGCAACATCAAAGTGTACGACCCCGCCACCGGGCTGGTCAATATCGCCTGCAAACTCCCGGTACACTCTGAAGAAGAGGACGGCCTGATGGGACTTGCCCTGGACCCCGATTATGAAAAAAACCACTGGATTTACCTGTACTACTCCCCGGTGGGCAATGAGGCGGTGAACAACCTTTCCCGCTTTGTTTTTCAGGCCGACACCCTGGATCGTTCCTCGGAAAAAGTGATCCTCCAGGTGACGGTGCAACGAGAGGAATGTTGCCATGCCGCCGGCTCTCTGGAGTTCGACGGAGAAGGGAATCTGTACCTGAGCACCGGCGACAACACCAATCCCTTTGCGTCGGAGGGCTATTCTCCCTCCGACGAGCGCCCCGGCCGCAGCGCCTGGGATGCACAGAAGTCTTCCTCCAATACCAACGACCTGCGCGGCAAAATCCTGCGCATCAAACCATTGCCAGACGGCAGCTATATCTGCCCGGCTTCCAACCTTTTTGCCGGAAAAGAATGGCATTGCAGCTGGCCCGAGGCCAGGATATTACCCGAGGGGCAAAAGGGTCGGCCAGAAATCTATGTCATGGGCTGCCGAAACCCTTTCCGGATTTCCCTGGATGAACGCCGCAAACTGCTTTTTTGGGGCGAAGTTGGCCCCGATGCCGGAGAGCCGGATACCGCCAGGGGGCCGCAGGGTCACGACGAAGTGAACCGCGCCAGGGCCGCCGGATTTTTCGGTTGGCCCTATTTTGTGGGTAATAACAAACCCTACCGCGATCACGATTTTGCCAGCGGGAAAAACGGCCCGCTGCACAACCCTGAACACCCCCTCAACAACTCGCCCAATAACACCGGTATGCGGGAGCTGCCGCCAGCTCAACCGGCTTTTATCTGGTATCCTTATGGCAATTCGCCGGATTTTCCGCTGGTAGGCACCGGAGGCAGGAATGCCATGGCCGGCCCGGTGTATTATTGCGACAAATACCCCGCCGAAACCCGTTTGCCGGATTATTACGACGGAAAACTCATCATCTACGAATGGATGCGCAACTGGATGATGGCGGTTACCGTGGATTCCATGGGCAATTTCAGCCGGATGGAACCTTTTGCCCAGCAACTCAAATTCTCCCGCCCCATGGACATGGTGGTGGATAAAAATGGCGCCATCTGGGTGCTGGAATACGGTACCCAGTGGTTTGCCACCAATCCGGACGCCCGGCTTTCGCGCATTGACTATGTGCGCGGCAACCGTCCGCCCATCCCTTCGCTGCAAGCCCGAAAAACCGCCGGGGCCGCTCCGTTCAGCGTTTGCCTCGACCTGTCCAACACCCAGGACTACGACGGCGAATACCTGAAGTACAGCCTTGATTTTGGCGATGGAACGCGGCCGCTGAAGATCCATTTGAAAAAACCCAGCGCCCGGGGCGGGCAAGCAGGGGTGGAACCCCGCAAGCGCTCTGAACTCGACAGCATTGTACACCAGTACTTGTTGCCCGGCAATTACGACATTACCCTGCGGGTAAAAGACGAAGCAGCATCGGAAAGGACGGCTGTGTTGAAAATTCAGGTGGGCAACGAGCCCCCGTTGGTGCGCTGGAATCTCCGGGGTAAAAACCGCAGTTTTTACCAGCCCGGCGAGGTGTTGAATTATCAGGTGGAGGTAACGGACGCAGAGGATGGATCCCTCGCTCAGGGCAGCATAGCGCCGGAGGTTGTAGCCACCACGATGGATTACCTGGAAACGGGTTTCGACATCACCAGTATAGCCCAGGGGCACCAGGCGTCCAGGCAGGAGGCCGAATACGCCCTGGGGAAAATGCTCATCAGCAGGTCCGACTGAGTCACCTTCAATGCCGAAGACCGGCAGGTGAACGGACCACCCTACACGGCCATCGCCGAACGGTACCGAAAGAATGAATTTGCCGTTCGAAGCCTGTCAAAAAAAGTCATCCAGGGTGGCGCCGGCAACTGGGGGCAGACGGTCATGAGCGCCCACCCGCAGGTGTCGGAAGAAGACGCCGGCGAAATGGTGCGCTGGATCCTGTCGCTCGGCAGTCCGCCCAAGCCCCGGCAGACCTTCCCTCTGGCGGGCGACTATACGCTCACCCCACCGCCGCCGGCCGACAAAAATGCCAGGCCGAAGCAGGGCGTCTATATTTTCAAAGCCAGCTATCGCGACCGCGGAAGCGCAAGTCAGAACCCTTTGGAAAGCTCCGAAACCATCGCCCTGCGCCCGGCATTCCAACAGGCAGAGCAGGCCGACAGCCTATCGAAAAACATTCGGACCTATCGGCCGTTTAATGGAGATACCGTTGTGCTGAATGAGATAAAGACCAACAGCTTCTTCATGTTCAAACATGTGGATCTGACCGGAATGCACAGCGTGGCGGTGGGCATTGGGATGGGTGACAACCGATACCAGTACGGTGGCGGCCGCATTGAAGTCCGCCTGGGCTCGGCCAAAGGCAAATTGATCGGACAGGTGGTATTGCCCGTGCCAAAGCCGGCCGAAAGGATGCTGTTCGCGGAGGTCAATATTCCACTTGAACCCGTGACTGATGGCGCCTTTCAGGACCTGTATTTTGTCCTGAAAAATGAAAATACACCCTCTCAACCGGTTATTGCGGTGGATTGGGTGCGCTTTGATATGAGAAATTAGGCGCGTCAGCAACTTTTTGCGCAATTTTGCTTCTTGGCCTGTAAAGGTGTTGTTTCTTTTTTTACCGCAGAGACGGAGAGACGCGGCGTTTCAACACACTGCGCCTCTCCGCCTCTGCGGTAAAAGATACTCTTGTGCCTAAACGACCAATAAATGACTATTCTTAATGCTTGATCTGACTTTTCAATACCCAGCCTGGTTTTTGATTTTTTGCGTGTTGCTGGGGCTGGGCTATGCGTCGTTACTGTATTACCGGGATACCACGTTCAAGGAGCAGGCCCCCAGGCTGCATCTTTGGCTGGGCATTTTGCGTTTTCTGGCAGTCACGATTCTGAGTGCGTTGCTTTTGTCGCCACTCCTGAACAGTTATTTTACGGAAACCAAAAAGCCCATCGTAGTGCTGGCGCAGGACCAGTCGGAAAGCACCGCTTCCGATCTGAAGGCCGAGGCACTGGACAAATACAAACAGGATTGGGCCTCGCTGAAAGAGGCGCTGTCGGAATCCTATGAGGTGCATGAGATTGCCTTTGGCGATCAGGTGCGAGAGGGCGTGGACTTTAATTTTACCGATAAGGTGTCCAACCTGTCGGAACTGATGCGCGGGGTGTACGACCTCTACGGCGGTCAGAATTTCGGGGCATTGGTATTGGCTTCCGACGGGATTTACAACGAGGGCAGCAACCCTGCCTATTCCGATGCGCCGATTTCTGCACCCGTGTACACCGTTGCACTGGGCGATACTACCCCTAAGCGGGATTTATTGCTGAAAAGAGTGTTCCACAATAAAATTGCCTATCTGGGCGACAAATTCACCTTGCAGATTGACCTGGCTGCCACCAACCTCGCCGGTCAGCAGAGTGTGATCACGGTGTCCAAATCCACCGACTCCGGACTTAAGCAGTTGCAGAGCATTCCGGTGTCTATTTCCGGCAACGACTTTTTTGCCACCAGGGAAGTAATTCTCGATGCCGATCAGGCCGGCGTAGTATCGTATGTGATCAACGTAGCGGCCCTGCCCGGAGAAGCCGGAACCAGCAATAACCGCCGCGAAATATTCATTGACGTGCTGGATGCACGCCAAAAGATCCTGCTGTTGGCCAACAGTCCGCACCCCGATCTGTCGGCATTGAAAACCACGCTGGAGGACAACAAAAACTACCAGGTTTTTACCCAATACATCAGCGAACCGGGGCTAGATGTGGGCAAGTACGATTTCGTGGTGCTGCACAACCTGCCTTCTACGACCAACGACTTGTCGGGGCTGCTGCATACGATGAACGACAAGCGTATACCCCGCATGTTCATTGCCGGCATGCAAACCAACTATACCGCACTGGGCAAGGCGCAGGGCCTCATTGGCATGCAAAGCAATGCCGCGCAAAGCGATGAGGTGCAAGGCAAGGTATCGCCCCAATTTGCCGCGTTTTCTCTGAGTCCGAAAGTATTGGAGGAGTTGCCGCGGTTTAACCCCATGGTTTCTGCCTTCGGGAATTTCGGGGCAACGGCACAGGCGCAGGTGTTGCTGTATAAGCGCATCGGCAAGGTAGATACCGAGCAGCCCCTGCTGGCGGTGGGCGAAACCAACGGCATTAAAACCGGCGTATTGCTGGGCGAGGGTTTGTGGCGCTGGCGACTGTTCGATTTCCTGCAGCACCAGAACCACGAGATTTTCGACGAGCTGCTGGGCAAAACCGTGCAGTATTTGTCGCTCAAGGAAGACAAGCGCAAGTTCCGCATCACGCAGGACAAGAACATTTTTAACGAAAATGAAGCGGTGAGCTTTGGCGCGGAGTTGTACAACGACAACTACGAGCTCACCAACGATGCCGATGTGGCCATGAGCATTCGCAACCGCGACGGGAAAGAGTTTACCTATACCTTCAACAAGTTGGGCAAGGCTTATACCCTCAATGCGGGCATTTTGCCTGTGGGGCCGTATACCTTCAAAGCCACCACCAATTTCAACGGACAGGCCCTGGTGTATGAGGGCAAGTTCAGCGTGCAGCCTATAGAGCTGGAATTGTTTGAAACCACAGCCAACCATGCCGTACTCCGGCAATTGAGCGCTAAATTTGGCGGCGAAACCGTGTTTCCTGCCCAGCTTACGGCCATTGCCGACAAGATCAAGGCCAACGAAACCGTGAAGCCTGTTATTTACCAAACCACTCAAACCAATCCGCTCATCAACCTGAAATGGATTTTTGCCTTGCTGGCCCTGCTCCTGGCCGGCGAATGGTTCCTGAGAAGGTATTTCGGAGCGTATTGATTATCTTTGCTTGAAAAGTGCGCTATGCGGATTAAAAAGTTGGAACTTCATAATTATCGAGGATTTAAAAATGCTTCGATAACGTTCTCTGACGATAACATTGCTGTGCTATTCGGGTGGAATGGAGCAGGCAAGACCTCTGTTTTGGATGCTATAGCCACGTTGATTAGTGGAGTGCCGTTTGCTAAAACAAGACGAGCAGATAGTGATTGGCTGGAGGATGAGGATATTAGTGTGGGGCAAAGCGAAGTGAAAATCAGTGCGACTTTAGAGCTCCTTGGTAATGAAATTACGCTCATTGAGACTAAAGAAAACAAAAGCGAGTCAATATTCAACACTACATTTAAATCTGGCATCAATCTTTCAGATAAAGAAACTCTTCCTGTTAAAGCATATTATAGAACAAATAGGGAGATACCGTCCGAACCTACTTCAGGGTTAGGAACTCTGGCTGCAATAAGCAGAATTTCTGCATATTCAACCTCCATAAACGCTAAAGCAGGAACATTTTTCGACTTTACAGAATGGTGGCGATATGAGGAGGATATTGAAAACCAACAGAAAATAGATAAAAAGGACTTTTCGTGGGAAAGTCCTACACTCCAGACCATTCGGCAAGGCATTACAAAGTTCCTAAAGCACATGGGGCTGGATTTTTCCGAAATGCGAATAAAGCGACAAAGCGCTTCGGAAATTGATTTTGCCAAACCTTCGGTTAAAGCGGAGCTCCATATACTCAAAGGAAATACGGAGTTGAAGTTATCCCAATTGTCTGCAGGGGAGCGCGCAATCATTCTTTTAGTGGCGGATATTGCAAGAAGAGCGGCCATGCTCAACACCGGCTTGATCAACCCATTAGATAGCCCGGGAATTGTTTTGATTGACGAAATTGAATTGCATTTGCATCCAAAATGGCAAAGAGCAGTGATTGGGGCACTTCGGTCTACTTTTCCAAAAATCCAGTTTATCCTGGCTACCCATTCCCCCCAGGTACTTGGCGGGGTGGAGAACGGAAACGTATTTGAAATTGAGGACTTTCAGATACATACAAGGAACACGTTTGGAAGAGACAACAACTGGCTGTTGCATGTCATTATGGATGATGAAATCAGGGAACCAAGGGTTCAAAAAGACCTCACCCGATATTTCAATTTAATCAGAACCGGCGAACTTGACAAGGCCGAGGCAATGCGGGAGAAATTGGTGGAAGAAATCGGCTCTGATGATCCTGAGCTGGTAAAGGCAGATATTTTAATCCAAAAAAAGACGGTAAAAACCAGATGAAGTACATTGAAAAAAGGGGAGAGCCTGAAAATTTTGCCGAATGGAGAAGAAAAAAATCTGAGGACATTATCCGACAGTCCAGATCAGGGAATATGGACAATGTTTTCAATTTGCTTCAAAATCAACCTAGACCGGAAACCGGAATTGAGGAATCTGATTCGTATACCAAAATGCAGCTGAAGGAGGATCTTCTCCATGAGCAGGGGTTTTTATGTGCGTATTGCACACAGCGGATTGAGAATAGTTACAAAACTAAAATTGATCATTTTCAACCCAAGGAAAACCCCGAATATCATCACCTGGTATTTGCCTACTCCAATTTGTTGGCCTGTTGTGATGGTGGAGAGAGGGATACTTTTAAGCCTCGCGAGTTATATTGCGACACCAAAAAGGGCCAAAAAGATCCAACTCAACCTGAAAGATTGATTTCTCCTCTCGATGAAGATTGTGCCGATCATTTTGTTTGGGATGAGCTCGGAAACATAGCCCCGGCACATGCAACGTCAATGGCAGGAAAGACCATAAGTTTTTACGGGTTAAATTCAAAAGCATTAACCCAATTGAGGAAAGCCGCTATAGATGCTTTCATAACAGAGGTATGGCCGGAAGTTGATACAGACCAGGCCATCGCTCAGCTCAAGCAAAAAGTGAATAACAGGTATTATCCTTTTTGCACGGCTATTACTTCAGTTTTAAACCATTACAACTAACCAATGGAACGACCTGACATCCGCACCCTCTCTCTCCCCGACCTCGAAAAGACCTTTGCAGAATGGGGCGAGCCGCGGTTCCGCGCCGGCCAGGTGTGGGACTGGCTCTGGAGCAAAGGTGCTCCGGATTTTGACTCCATGACCAACCTCTCGAAAGCCCTGCGCGCGCGCCTGGCCGAGCACTATGCCCTGAACAGTCTGACGGAGGAACAAACCCAGCACAGCCTCGACGGCACCCTGAAAACCCGCTGGCTGACCTACGATGGCCACCGCATTGAAAGCGTGCTGATCCCGGTAACCGACGACGACCGGTACACCGTTTGCGTGAGTACCCAGGTGGGTTGCAGCCTCACCTGTGCCTTCTGCGCCACCGGGCGCATGGGTAGGCGCAGGAACCTGGAGGCCTCCGAAATTTTTGACCAGGTGGTGGGGGTTAACCGCCAGAGCCTGGCGCATTACGGCAAGCCCATTACCAATGTGGTGTACATGGGTATGGGCGAACCCCTGTTGACCTACCCCAACACCATGGCCAGTATAGCCCGGCTGACAGCGCCGCCGGAAGAAGGCGGTTTGGGCATTGGGGCCAGGCGTATCACCGTGAGCACGGCGGGCATTGCCAAGATGATCCGCAAGCTGGCCGACGACGGCTTCCGCTCCAATCTGGCCCTCAGCCTGCACGCTGCCGACGATGACAAGCGCAATGAGATCATGCCCATCAATGAATCCAACAACCTGCAGGTGTTGATGGAGAGCCTTGAGTATTTCTATCGGAAAACGAAAGGCCGCATTTCATACGAATACATTGCTTTTCAACAGTTTAACGACTCCCTGGAAGACGCGCGCCGTTTGGTGCAGCTTTGCCGCAGGCAGTTCCCGGTGCGGGTAAACATCATTGAGTACAACCCCATTGGCGGGGTTCCCTTTGAAAAATCTGACGAAAACAGACTCAACGAATTCGGCGCCTATCTGGCCCGGGAAGGAGTAACTGTCACCGTTCGCCGCAGCCGTGGCAAAGACATTGATGCTGCCTGCGGGCAATTAGCCAACAAGTGACGTTGGACTTTTGGACAATGGACGTTGGACTTGGGCTCGATGGAGCAGAAATTACAAATTACCCCGAGCGTAAATCCAACGTCCATTGTCTAACAGTCCAACGAGCGCAAGTCCAACGTCCATTGTCTAACAGTCCAACGTCCATTGTCCAAAAAATGATCAAGCGAATCGTAAAAATGACCTTCCGCAAAGACGCGGCAGACACCTTTGTGTCGGAAGTTTTTGAGCAGAGCAAAGAGAAGATCCGCGCCTTTAAGGGCTGCCGGCACATGGAACTGTTGCGGCAGAGAAACAAACCCAATGTAATGTTTACCCTCAGTATCTGGGACAATGAAGATGCCCTGAATGCTTACCGCGCCTCGGAGTTATTTGCGGATACCTGGGCCAAAACCAAGGCCTTGTTTTCCGACAGGGCAGAGGCCTGGAGCACTGAGGTTATTGACGAACCTTTTTAATCTTACAGAACACATGGAAAAAGACCATCATGAGCCTAAAAACGGCTCAACAAGAAAGCAAAAACAATGGAGTAAAAAACGCGGCGAAAATGCCTGGACCATGTTCAAGGTAATGGCCGAGTTTGTAGACGGATTCGAGGTGTTGAATGAGGTAGGTCCCTGCGTATCCATCTTTGGTTCAGCCCGCACCAAACCCGGCACGGTATACTACGAACTGGCAGTAAAAACAGCCTCACGCCTGGTGGAAGAAGGCTACGGCGTAATTACCGGCGGAGGCCCGGGTATCATGGAAGCCGGCAACAAGGGCGCCTGGATGAAAGGCGGCACTTCTATCGGTTTGAATATCAACCTGCCGTTCGAGCAGCATCATAATCCGTTTATCGCACCGGATCACAACCTGAAATACCGCTATTTCTTCGTGCGGAAGGTGATGTTTGTGAAATATGCCCAGGCATTTGTGGTGATGCCCGGCGGTTTCGGTACTTTGGATGAATTGTTCGAGGTACTCACCCTCGTCCAAACCAACAAGATTTCCCGCATGCCCATCGTACTCATGGGCGTTGAATTCTGGGGAGGTTTGAAAAACTGGATCGTGGAGATCATGCTCAATCGCCACCACAACATCCACGCCGAAGACCTGGACCTCTTCCTCGTTACCGACGATGTGGAAGAAGCCGTCCAGTACATCAACAAATTTTACGCTGAGGATGCCAGCTTGCTGGAGCCGAATTTTGAACTATAGACGTTGGACTGTTGGACAATGGACGTTGGACTTGGGCTTGATGGAGCAGAAATTACAAATTACCCCGAGCGCAAGTCCATCGTCCATTGTCTAACAGTCCATTGTCCAACGTCACTTCTTATCCTGCTTGGCAAACACCTTTTTCAGCAGGTCTGAATTGCGCTGGCCCACGTCGGAGCGGATACCGAGCTCTTTCTTTTGTACCAGTTCGAACATGCCTTTGAGGGCCATTTTGGTCACGTGGTCGTCGAGCTCCGGATTGGTTTTGGTTACCAGTGGAATCTTATTGTAGGCCGTCACCGCACTTTTCCAGTATTCACGGGCATTTACCTTATCCAGCGAAGCCTGGATGATGGGCTTGAACTCGGCGTAAAGCGGAGTGTAAGTGGATTTTTCCAAGTAACGCGTGGCTGCGTCCTGATTGCCCATCAAGATATTCATAGCATCCTGGAACGTGAGGTCTTTGATGGCCTTAATGAAGATAGGTTTGGCTTTGGTGGCCGCATCTTCCGCAGCGCGGTTCATGCGTTCGGTGAGGTCGGCTTCAACGTTTGAAAAGCCTGGGACTGCTTTCAACTTGCTCGCCACGGATTTAGCTTCTTCCGGAAGCAGGATCTTGTACGGCGATTTGAAATAACCGTCTTTAGCCGACAGAAAATCTACCGCTTCGCCGATACCGTTATTGAGGGCTTCCTTGAGGCCATTGCCTGCTTCCTCCTGCGAAAGGGGAATATCCACCCCTGCTTTTTCCTTAGCTTTGTCTAGAATTTTGCCGAATTGGGCGTGTGCAAACTGCCCCATCATCAGTGCGGCAAAAAGAAGTAGCGATTTTTTGAACATGATTCTGATTGTTAAGTGAACTTTGTGCTTACTGGACGATGGACTGTTGGACAATGGACGTTGGATCTGGGCCCGGGGTAATTGATCATCTCTACTTCATCGAGCCCAAGTCCCACGTCTATTGTCCAGCAGTCCAACGTCCAACAGTCGAACAAAATAACGTTTCAACCACAGGAAAGACACCAGACTTTGCCGGGTTTAGGCAATTTTTAACTAAGGACGTTGGATTATTAGACAATGGACGATGGACTGTTGGACAATGGACTTGCGCTCGGGTTAATTAGATCATCCTCACTTTATCGAGCACAAGTCCAACGTCCATTGTCCAACAGTCCAACGTCCAATGTCCATCGTCCAACAGTCCAAAAAATGAAATCCATACTCCAATACCTGCTCAGAATGGCGAGCGCAGTAGTGATCTGCTGCACGGCGTTGGCGTATGTGTGTCCGACGGTGAATCCGGCCAAGTTTTCGTGGTTGTCGTTTTTTGGGACGGCATTTCCGTGGATGTTGATGGCTAATTTGCTATTGCTGGGCATCTGGACCTGGCAGGGGAGTCGTTTTGCGCTGTACCATATTGCCATTATGGCGTTTGGCTGGGAGCATATTACCGGGTTTATCGGCTTTGATTTCGGCAAGGATGCCATTCCGGAAAATGCCGTTACGGTGGCCACCCACAATCTGGGCAGCATTTATCAGGGCAAAGAAGTGACGGATGCCTGGCGGGAAAAACGGGTTTCGGCCTATGCCCGGTATTTACAGGAGCACGGCGATCCGGACATACTTTGCACCCAGGAAACCAGCGGCAAATTATACCGGCTGTTGGCCGAAAAAATGGGTTACAAGCACACGTTTAACCTGAAAAAAGGCACGGTCATTTTATCCCGTTATCCCATTCTGGGCGGCGGCGATGTGCCCTTTGAAAACACCTCCAACTCCACCCTTTGGGCCGATGTACGCGTAGGGGAGAAAAAAGTGGTGCGGGTGTACAACGTGCATTTGCAATCCAACCGCGTTACCAACACCACCGCCAAAGTGATCCAGAAAGGTGATCTGGAAGAGGGTGAAACCTGGCAGGACATCGGGTTTGTGCTGGGTCGTGTGGGATCTGCCACCAGTTTACGCGCCGAGCAGGCCCAAAAGTTGCGCGCGCACATTGCCGCCTGCAAAATCCCGGTCATCGTATGCGGCGATTTCAATGACACCCCCAATTCCTACGTTTACGCCCAGCTCTCCGAGGGCCTGCACGACACCTTCCGCCAAAAAGCCCTTGGCCTGGGCACCACCTTTGCCGGCGCCCTGCCGCTGCTCAGAATAGACTACATCCTCACGGAAAAAAGCATCACCACCTTCTCCTGCCGCACCGCCCGCGACGGCGATTTCTCAGATCATTATCCGGTGCTGGTGTCGTTGGGGATATAATCCATCCAACGCCTACTTTTGTACCGCCCAAACCGGGCAACCCATTCAGAGCTCTCTGCGTCAACTCCCACATGATGAAAAAACGACTCTTAGGCTGCGTCCTTCTGCTTTCCCTGGGCATCTCCGGGGCCTGGGCGCAAAAATATTCCAATGAATTTCTGGCCATCGGCGTGGGCGGCCGGGCACACGGGATGTCGGGCGCACAAGTGGCTTTAACCGACGATATCTCGGCCTCCTACTGGAATCCGGCAGGCCTGAGTCAGATCACCGCACCCATACAGGCCGGCGCTATGCACGCCGAATGGTTTGGCGGCGTGGGTAAGTACGACTGGCTCAGCGTGGGCAAATCGCTCAACCGCGAGCGCCAGTCCTATCTGGCCGTATCGGTCATTCGTCTGGGCATCGACAACATTCCCTACACCATCAACCTGGTGAACCCTGACGGAACCATCAACTACGACAACGTAACAGAATTCAGCGCGGCAGACTATGCCGTAATGGGGAGCTACGCGCAGAAGCTGAAAAATCCGGCATTTTCCGTGGGTGGAACCATGAAAGTCATTCGTCGCACCATCGGTTCCTTCGGAGGCGCCTGGGGCTTTGGCGCAGATGCCGGCATTCAGTACCGAAAAGGCAACCTGATGCTCGGCGCGCAAGGCCGCGACCTCACTACTACGTTCAACAGCTGGTCGTTTGACCTGACGGATGATATACGCCAGGTGTGGGCCAGCACCGGCAACGAGCTTCCTCAAAGCAACACGGAGATCACCCGCCCCAGTTTCACGCTGGGCGGCGCCTATCGGTTCCAACTGGGTAAAGAATTTCTACTCACCCCGGCGCTCGATCTGCTCTGGACCCCCGACGGTCAGCGCAACGTACTCATCAGCTCCAAAGCCGTCAATATTGACCCGCGCATAGGCTTAGAGGCCGATTATAAACGCTTCCTGCAGCTCCGGCTCGGCGTGGGCAATTTCCAGCGCGTGAAGGATGATTTCAACCCCAATAAAGAAAACCTGTCCTTCCAGCCCAATTTCGGCATCGGCCTGAAACTGGGTCGTGTGCGTATCGATTACGCACTCACCGATATTGGCAATGTTTCGGCCGTGCAATACTCCCATATTTTCTCCTTAATGCTTGATGTGAAAGGCAGGAAGTGACACTAAGGCTCCAAAACACGAAGGCACCACGGCACCAAAACACTAAAACACCGAAACACCAAAACACCATGTTTCACACCCGCGCACAAGGCAAGTTGCTGCTGACCGCTGAATATTTTGTACTCGATGGGGCGCTGGCCCTGGCGGTGCCGGTGCGTTACGGACAAACCTTGCAGGTGGAAAGCGGGGAGGAAGCAGGGTTGATCCTTTGGAAGAGTCGCAATCCGGATGGCGCGGAGTGGTTTGAAGCCGGCATCACCATGCCGGATTTTCACATCCAGCACAGCACCGACGAAGGCATTGCCAATACACTGGTGGATTTGCTGCGCTCCTGCGCCCGGCAACAACCTGGTTTTTTCCAGGAAGACCGGTCTTATAAGGTCGTTACTCAAAACGACTTTCCCCGGGAATGGGGTTTGGGCACCAGCAGCACCCTGATTGCGGCCCTGGCCAAATGGGCGGACGTTGATCCGTACAGCGTGCTGTTCGACACCATGGGCGGATCGGGCTATGATATTGCCTGCGCTTACGCTGCAGGGCCGATATTGTACCAATTGGAGCATTTGCAACCCAAAGTACAGGAGGTAGCGCTTTCTGGTCCGCTGGAGCAGTTGTATTTCGTATTTTTAGGTAAAAAACAAAACAGCAGGGAAGGCATTGCCCGGTACAGAGAACGGGTAAAACAAAACCCGGAGCTGATTCAAACCGTTTCGGGGCTTACCCGTCGTTTTTTAGCCGCCACACGCCTGGAAGAATGGCATGAATTGATCCGGGAACACGAAACACTGGTTGCTGAAACGCTGGGGCTTCCCCGCGCCAAAGACTTGTATTTCAAGGATTTTCCGGGTGAAATAAAGAGCCTGGGCGCCTGGGGCGGCGATTTCGTGCTGGCTACCTGCCCCTTGAGCGGCGAAGAAACCAGGGCCTGGTTCCGCGAAAAAGGCTTCTCTGTATGCTTTTCCTGGGAGGAGATGACAGGTTAAACCGATTTTTATCGGCCTAAAAGCGTCCTGAATTCAGGCTCCATTTGTTCAAATGCTGCCTTGCTTATAGGCTGACTGCCATACCAAACCCGTTCGTAATGGCGTACCACCTCGCGAAATGCCGCGCCTTGCCGATGATTGCGCATTTCCCAAATATAGTCCCGGTTTGTTTTCTCCTTCGACCACTGAATAGCGCCCTGCTCGGAAAGCTGCTTGATGATTTGCAGAAAATAGATCCTCACCGCCATCGGCCAGTTGGCATTGGCCCGGGCTTGCTGCAAAAAGCCGTCCAGATCCGTTTCATGAAGATATTCCTCCAGATTGGCTACGGTAATTTCCGTGCCATCGCGGGCGATAATCCGGTTTCGGGGGGCCTTTAACATGCGGTAAACCCCATAGCTTATGATGCCCAATGCCAACAACACCGCCAACAATTGCACCAACACACCCAGCCCCCTGAACATACCGGTCCAGTCGAGCTCGGGCTGCTGCTCTTGGGGCACATCCTCGGTATTCTTTTGCTCTTTTGGAGGCTTGGGCACATCCTTACTGTAATCCAGTCCGGCCGAGGCATCCTTCCACCGCTCCTGGTCAACTTCTCTCATCGCCACCGTATCCAGCGGTGTCGGATGGTAAGGCATACGCTCGTGCGGGTATTCTTCTGCCACCTCCTCCTCCATGTACAAACTATCCATTTCCATCTCCGGCGCCCACAGGGAGTCCGTCTCCTGCTGAGCCAGGAGAGAAAGCGGCAAAAAAAGCAGGAGGACTGGTTTCAGCATGTGATAGAAATCTTACTCCGGCAACTGCTCCACCTTGATCCGGCCTTTGGGCACCAGGATTCGCCAATAGGAGAAATCCTGCTCTGCTTCGAGGCCGAACCCGTAGATCACTTCTCCGGGCTGACTCACTTTTACGAATTTATCGGTGCGGATCTTGGCAATTTTTTCATCCCAAATCAGCTCCTCTGTTTCAAGTTTTTCCTGCTTAACGGTGGTGAGCACCACACTGTCACGCACCACGATCCGCCCTTCCGTTTGGTATCGGGTGGCAGCTTTAGCGGTGAGCACGCTTCGAACCGACAGGTCGGGCATCAAAAAATCCATCTTGATCCCTTCCGGAAACTCCTGACGCGGCTTTTCCCGGTCGGAGTAGTTGTGCAACAGCGGTCCGGTAACCCGCACCCGCACAATGGCGCTGTCGGAATACAGGATTTCCACCTCACGGCCTACTTCAACAGCCACATCGTCCTGGGTAAATACCTGTCGCGTTTCCTTGAGGGACTCCGTACAGGCCAGGAACAACACAGCCGGCAGTAAAAAACAGAATACGCGCTTCATCAGGACGTGAGCCGTTTGAGTCCGAAGCGAACGATGAGCAGCAGGCCGACCACGATCAAAAGCAGCCATTGCACCGGCACATACACCCAGGCTACCAGGTGCAAACGGTTGAGGAAATACATGAGCACGAACACCGTTACGATGGTCATGATCAGATCCGTCAGTTTGCCGAATCCCGGGATGTACCCAAACGCTACGTTGCGGCGTACCACCGCCAGCGTGGCCAGCATGGCTCCTATGGGAAGCACCTGCGTGAGCAGGTTGAGGTTGAAAATGCTGCCGCCCTGTTCGAACAGGAACAAATAGACTGCCAGCGCTGTAGCAAAAATGCCCGGGACACATACCAGATAAACGATGGCGGAATAAAGATATTTCCACGGACTGAGATGGCCTTCGCCACGCCCCATAAAGCCGGCCAGCAGGGCCGTAACAAGTATCAGCAGGAAATAACCCACCACTGTGACAGGGTTTGCATTCAGGTAGTCGAAGAGTTCGCGAAGCGTCATAGCAAATGTTTTCTGTGCGCAAAAATAGGCACTGCATGTGGTAAAGCAACGGGGGATGCCTGATGAAACTCAGACACCCCCCGTATTATTTCACAACAAGTAATTTCCTACATTAGTTAATGCGCACGGCACTGCGGTAGCGACGGCCCACTTCTTCCCAGTTCACCACATTCCACCAGGAGCTTACGTAGTCCGGACGGCGGTTTTGGTAGTGCAGGTAGTAGGCGTGCTCCCATACGTCGAGTCCGAGAATGGGGCGACCTTTTTTCTCTGCCAGGTCCATCAGAGGATTGTCCTGGTTAGGTGTGGAGGTGATGAACAGATCATCGTTATCATCCACGCAAAGCCATGCCCAACCGGAGCCGAAGCGGGTAGCCGCAGCCTGGTTGAATTGCTTTTGCATCTCTTCGAAAGAGCCAAAGTTTTTGTTGATTTTGGAGGCCAGATCGCCGGTAGGCGCTCCGCCGCCATTAGGGCCCATGATGTCCCAGAACATGGAGTGGTTCCAGTGGCCGCCGCCGTTGTTGCGCACTGCCGGTGGAAGTTTGCTCATCATTGCGAAAAGCTCTTCCAGGCTTTTGTTTTCGTGCTCGGTTCCCTGAAGGGCGGCGTTGAGGTTATTTACATAAGCGGCGTGGTGCTTGCCGTGGTGGATTTCCATGGTACGGGTGTCCACATGCGGCTCCAGCGCATCGTGGGAATAGGGCAGGTCTGGTAAGGTGAATGCCATGATATATTTTTTTTAGATAACAGGTGTTCGTTTATAACAGCCTGAGGGGTAAGTTGTTCAGTTCACTACTGGACATTTTGGTTTCAGACCTGTAAGGTTTTTAGAAATCTAAAGCATGTAAACGAGTTATGTTGCCTGGTCAATGCTGGTGAAAATCACATCTAAAATCTTGAAACCCCCGAACTTCAGTCCTCCCGATTACCCACAAATCAATGGTCTATACTTCGCGTTCATCTCCTGCCCGGGTGCCCGCCGTCTGCGAGGCAAGCCCGACCGAAGGGGATGGTCCCGACTCAAGGAGGGAGCGCCTTCTTT
>JADZFI010000123.1 GCA_020850025.1 Saprospiraceae bacterium | reverse complement strand
GAAGTAGCTCCAAGTGGAATCGAACCACTATCTGAAGTTCCGGAAACTTCCATTCTATCCGTTGAACTATGGAGCCTGGTCATCCGGATCAAAATCGGGACGCAAAGGTAGCAGCATGTTGGGTTTATTTCAAACTATTCCTGAAAGAAATACGAGTCTAATACCACCCTGACAGACATTTTGGTTTGAGACCTGTAAGGTTTCCAAAAACCTTGCAGGTCTCAAACCAAAATGTCTGTCAGGGTGGACTAATACCATTCCCGACGAATTTCAGCCAGCTCTCCATTAATCCAGGATTGCGCCTCCTCTAACAGCGAAACCGGATCTTCGTTCCAGATGGCTTCTCCGTAGCTGATCCTGACTTTCATGTTTTTTTCGCCAAAACGGCGGATGAAATGCGGCAAAAAGGTGTCGTTACCCACCCAGTAGTCTTTTGCTGAGGCGTATTCAATGGCCACAGGCACCACCGGTATGTGGTTGGCTGCCGCCAGTCGGAATCCTCCTGGTTTGAAGGCAATGGTTTGCGGCTCTGAGTGGGTAGTTCCCTCCGGGAATAAGATGACCGGAAACTCCTCCCTGAGTTTTTCGGCAATGGCTTCCAGCGTGAATTTTCGGCTGGCAATACTCTCCCGCTTAAGGAAAAGCACCCCCGATACCTTGGCCCCGTACCCGACAATAGGCCAGTTGGACACCTCTGCTTTGGAAACAGGATAGGCAAAAGTGTCGTGTAAAATCACAATTGGATCCAGATAAGAGCGGTGGTTGCCCATCAGGATACAGGGGAAATCCGGCGGCGTGCCCCTGGATTCAATCTTAACACCAATGGCCGGCAACAGATGGCGGGCCCATCTTTGTCGGATACGCATGGAGCGGCGTATGTTTTCCCCCTTAAATACACTTAGCAGAACAATTTGGCTCACTCGCATGAGCGTGTAGGCAGCGAAATAACACAATCGCCAAATAGCGCGGATCTTTTTCATATTTGCGCAAATATGAAAAAGTTTTTAGTACTGACTGACGCATTATCCACGATAAACCGGCAAACCGGATGGCCTTTGGCCGGATTCGGAATCCTGCTTGCAGGCCTGGTCGTTTATCTGGGTTATTGGGCAGACAGAACTCATTTCATCTCGTTTTTCAGCGTTTACAGCGCTTCATTCCTGGTATATGCTCTTGGTATCCGTTATTTCAACCGGGAAGGAGCAACATCGGCCCTTACTTTACTCCCCTGGATGGGCATATTACTTCGGGCGATTTTGCTCTTCAGCATCCCCAACCTTTCTGACGATTATGCCCGCTTTTTGTGGGATGGTAACCTGATAAACGCCGGCATTCACCCATTTACCCATACCCCGGAATTCTGGATGCAACAGCCGGAGCAGATACCGGGCTTGAGTCCTGAATTGTATGCAAAGCTCAATTCTCCCCGTTATTACACGGTTTATCCGCCGGTTTGTCAGCTGATCTTTGCTTTTTCCACCTGGATTTTCCCCAGCTGGGAAGCAGGAAGCCTGTTTTTGATCAAACTGCCCATTTTTCTGGGCGAAGTGGGCACTATCCTGCTGCTGAAGCGATGGGGTCCGCAAATCGGACAACCGAACGCCGCCATCTGGTATGCCCTGAACCCGCTCGCCATCCTGGAATTTACCGGCAACTGCCATTTCGAGGGCCTGATGGTGTTTTTTATGCTGGCTGCACTGTGGATGCTGAAAAAAAACAAACTCACGGCCGGCGCCACGCTCTGGAGCCTTGCCATCGCCACCAAGTTATTACCCCTGTTGTTCGTCCCTGCCGTATGGCGCTGGTCAGGCCTGAGAAGCGGCTGGGCATTCGCGGTACGGGCAGGAGGTATTACGCTGATATTGTTTGTGCCCATTTTGGTGGCCCTTCCCAATATGTTGAGCAGTATTGACCTCTACTTTCGGCAATTCCAGTTCAACGCCAGTATGTATTACCTGGTCAGAGAAATAGGCCTGATGCAGACCGGCTGGGATATCGGCAAACTTTCGGGGCCGGTAATGGGCCTGCTGGGGGTATTGGGCATACCGCTCATCACCTGGACCATTCCTTCGGGGAGTCGCAACGATACAAAACTCTTCAAAGCCCTCACTTTCGGGGCATTGTGGTATCTGTTTTTTGCCGCTACCGTCCAGCCCTGGTATTTGGGCATTCCGCTTTGTTTTTCACTGCCCATCAGGTTTAAATCGGTGGTGGCCTGGTCGTTATTGGTGATGCTATCCTACAGTCATTATGAGGGAAATCTTTACCGGGAAAACTACCCGCTGATCCTGCTGGAATATGTCTTATTCAGTATCATTCTGATTTGGGAACTCAGATTACACAAAGAGGACAAAGCTGCCGAAATTTTTCCCTAAACCTTGTTACCTTCGCCGCGTTTTGAGTGCACCACGATTATCAGAATACACTCAATCATCCATTTTTACAACCATTCACTCATTCACTTGCTCATTTATTTATGAGTCTATTTCCACATCCCGACCG
>JADZFI010000122.1 GCA_020850025.1 Saprospiraceae bacterium | reverse complement strand
CTGTACGACCTGGCCATCGACTCTGCCGCCTTGTGCGAAAGCGCGCGTGTACCTGTAAAGGCAACCATCTATACGCCATTGGAGACCCCGCAGCTGATGGCAGCGGGAGATACGAAACTTTGCCCGGGCGACTCCGTTACCCTTATGGTAGCCAATGCCTGTCCGGATTGTATCATTACCTGGTCGAACGGCGCTACCGGAACAGCCATCAAGGTGGCCGATCCAGGCGCCTACACGGCTACCATGACCAACCCTCTGGCTCCGCTTTGCGGAGCGAGTCCGGTCTCAGAGGCCATCATCCTGACAGAAAATGCCGCGCCAACGGAGGCGCCCTCAGTTCAGCCGTCGGGCAATGGGCCGCTCTGCCCGGGAACAACACTTGTGCTCTCCATCGCCCAGATTTGTCCGGATTGCCAGGTACGTTGGTCGGATGGCTCGGTGACCGACAGCCTGACTGTAAGCACAGCCGGTATCTATAGCGCTGCGTTTGAAAACGTTTGCGGGATGGGGCCAATTTCGGAACAAGTGGAGGTAAGCGCTTTGGATGCACCGCCCACACCTGTACTCTCTGCCAGCGGAACCACCAGCCTTTGTCCGGGTGAATCGCTCTCCCTGGCATTGACCAATGTTTGCGCAGATTGTCAGGTTTTGTGGAATACCGGCTCTGACGCACAAGCGCTGGACATTTCCCAGACAGGCGCTTATACTGTTACCCAGAGCAATGTCTGCGGCGTTAGTGCCGCTTCGGATACCTTTTTTGTCATCAGTCTCGACCTGCCCACTGCGCCGGAATTCGTGCTTGACGGCTCCACCGCCCTTTGTCCGGGAGAATCCCTGACAGTTACCATCGCCAACCCTTGCTTAGGCTGTGAAACACATTGGTCGAACGGCGCCACTGGATTGCAGCAACTACTGAACAGTGCTGGAATGCTGACTGCCACCCAAATGAATGCTTGCGGAGAGAGCCAGATCTCGGCCGTTGTGGAAGCCACAGAAAAATTGCTACCTGAAGCGCCGGTGATCCAGGCCAATGGTCTCACCATATTCTGTGAGGGCGACTCAGTACTCCTGAGCGCTGCGTTCAACTGCCCGGATTGTCAGTTCAGCTGGTCGAACGGCGCTACTACGGCCAATCTGATGGTCAATGAATCCGGCATGTTCACGGCCAGTTTGAGCAATGAATGTGGGGCCGGGCCGACTTCAGACCCCGTTTGGGTTTCGGAGCAACCGCTGCTTCCGGCGCCGGAGATCGCTGTTTTGGGCAATACAGCCTTGTGCCCGGGCGATACTGCCGTCCTGCAGGTACTAAGCTCGGTTTGCCCGGGATGCGAGGTGCATTGGTCGGACGGCACCACAGGCATTTCCAGGCTGATTGCCGAAGCCGGTATTTTCAGCGCCAGCCTGCTGGATCCCAATAGTGTTTGTGGGGCAGGGCTTTCATCCAATGCGATTGCAATAACGCTGTTGCCTGAGTTTACCCCACAAATTCAGCTGGAAGGCGCTTGTCAATTGAGCGCCCCCGCCGGCGCCAATTATAAATGGTATTTCAACGGGCAGCCCATTTCCGGGGCCAACAGTTCCGTCTGGGAGGCAGATACCGCCGGATTCTTCAGCGTTTCCATGACCGGGCCGGATGGCTGTTCCGGTGTTTCAGCACCAGTTTTTGCAGAAGCATGTATCAGCCGAACCTTTGCGCCTTTCAGTGAAATTCAGGCCGATATTTACCCCAATCCTGCTCATACCAGCATTTATCTGTCAACTGATTTCCAGGAAGCCTCCGAGGTTCAATTCGACCTGTACAGCACCGACGGCCGCCTTGTATCCGCGCTGTTACAAAGCCGGTTCAGCGAGGGAAAACAGGTGCAGGAAATACATTTGCCAGAGCTTCCGGATGGAGCCTACCTGTGCCGAATGGTTACAGAATGGGGCATCTGGCAGGAACTTCTGCTGATCAGAAAGTAATTTAAAACAAAAAATGTTGAACAGCGCGTGCAAAGTCAGCAAGCTGTTCTAATTTCGCGCTGCTGTGTACTGTCGGGGTGACTGGCAGTCGCCCCGACAGTACACAGCACTTCCGGACTTTTTTCCCAGCCCCCACATTAACCAAACCAAACGACAACCCTGTGTTAAAACGACTGCACATCCGCAACTACGCCCTGATTGACGAACTGGAAATCCAGTTTTCGGACAAACTCACCATCATTACCGGCGAAACAGGCGCCGGTAAATCTATCTTACTAGGCGCTCTGGGACTCATCATGGGCGACCGCGCCGATACCAAAGTATTCTATAATGACGCAGAAAAATGCGTGGTAGAAGCCTTTTTCGACGTTTCCGAATACGATCTGAAGGAGTTTTTTGAAGAACACGAGCTGGATTACGATCACGAGGTGGTCATTCGCCGGGAGCTATCCCCTGCAGGGAAAAGCCGGGCATTTGTAAATGACACCCCGGCCAATAATCAGGTGCTCCAGCGTTTGACGGAAAACCTGGTGGACCTGCACCAGCAATTCGACACCCTGGACATCCACAACGTCAATTTCCAGCTTCGGATGATTGATGCGCTGGCTGATAACGCATTGTTGCTAAAAGAATACCAGCAGGGCTACCGGAAATATGCCGCCAATAAAAAACGCCTGTCCGATCTTATAGAACGCAGCCAGAACGGCGCCCGGGAAAACGAATTCCTGCGCTTTCAGCTGGAGGAACTGCATCAGGCGGAACTTCAGGACGGAGAACAGGAACTCCTGGAGGGCGAACTGTCGCAACTCACCAATGCCGAAGATATCAAACGCAATTACGTTGCAGCCTACAGTCATCTGGCCGACAGCGAACTCAATCTCGTGGGTCAGTTGCAGGAGCTCAACCGCAGCCTGTCCCCTACGCGCAAGCTCTCCCCACAGCTCTCAGCCATCAGCGAACGACTCGATTCCATATTGGCTGATCTGCAGGATGTAGCCAAGGATTGTGAACGCATCGCAGAAGGAACCGAATTTGATCCTCAGCGCATCGCGGAGGTTCAGGAGCGCTTAAATGTGTTGTATAAATTGCAAAAAAAACACGGGGTAAGCAGTGTAGGCGAATTATTGAACATTCAATCCAACCTCGAATCCCAAACTGCCGGATTCACCAATCTGGACCAGGAAATTGCAGCACTGGAACAGGAAATTGCCGGACAGGAAAAAGCCCTGCGTGCACAGGCAGATACCTTGAGCAAGCGCCGCAAATCCGTACCTGCCTCCTTCGAAGAGCGCGTGCAGGGCATGCTCACCCAGCTGTCCATGCCGCATGCCCGTTTGAAGGTGGAAATCTCACCATTAACACAATTGGGCCCAACCGGAACAGACGATGTGCAGTTTCTATTCGCTACCAATGTTGGGGCCCGGTTCCTGCCCATTAAAGATGTAGCTTCCGGAGGCGAGTTGTCCCGACTCACTCTTTGCACCAAAAGTCTGGTAGCAGACGCCATTCCCCTGCCTACCCTGATTTTCGACGAGATAGACTCTGGGATAAGCGGCGACGTATCCCTGAAAATGGGCATGATCCTTAAGGAATTGAGCGACCGCCACCAGGTGATCAGCATTACCCATACCCCGCAAATTGCCGCCCGGGCAGATGCACATTATTTTGTGTATAAGAAAGTGGACGGCCATCGCACCGTCACCAACATCCGCAAACTTGAGCCCGATGAACGAGTAAGATCCATCGCCGTCATGCTCAGCGGCAATCCCCCCAGCGATTCTGCCCTGGCCACTGCCCGCGAACTCGTCGAGGGATGACACGGATCTCGATTGGGATGCCACGGATTGGGTTGGAACACGGATGACGCGGATTACACGGATTTTTTTACTGCCTTCGGCAGATGATACATGCCGAAGGCATGTATAAGTATCCGTGTTATCCGCGTCATCCGTGTTCCAAAGAAAATCCGCGTCATCCGTGTCATCCGCGTTCTACCCAATCCGTGGCATCCCAAGCAAGATCCGCGGCATCCCTAAGCGCCTTGCTCCATGCGTCCGTCTGCGTGGCGGGCAAAGCGTCCGAGGCTGCGGTCGTGCACCTGATCGTACTTAGCCCAGGGCCAGCCTCCGAATTTGGTGGCATGGTAGTCTTCGAACGCCTGCTGGATTTCCTCCTTGGTATTCATAACGAATGGACCGTATTGGATAACTGTCTCTCCAATGGGTCGGCCTTGTAGCATCAGGATGCGTCCCTCGGTGTCGCCGTTGACGATGGGCAAATCCACGGCAGCATTAACTATGGCCAGGTTGTATTTTTCAATGACGCGGCCGCCGAAGCTGACATTGTTGCCCTGATAGAAATACAGCACACGGTTGATGCCTTTGCTTGCTTTGGGCAGGGTGAACGTGGCGCCAGGCTCCAGCGTCAGGTTAAAAATGGCCACTTCGTTGTCCGGGTCGGCAGCCCAGGAGTCGGGCGGCGGAGCGGGTGCAACGTATTCAAAGAGTTTTCCGGCAATGACCTCCACTTCGGTTTTTTTGCCCGCGGAGTCTTTGCGCTTTACGCGAGGGATTGAGGTTCCCCACAGCATTTTGAAATGCGGGTCCACCATTTTATGCTTCTTCGGCAGGTTGAGCCATATCTGAAACAACTCCATCGGATTGTCTTCTTCTTTCTTCAGCAGGGGAAACATTTCAGAGTGCTGCACCCCTTTGCCGGCCGTCATCCACTGCACATCGCCTTCGCCATAGCGCCCAGCGGCGCCTAAAGAGTCGGCGTGATCCACCAGTCCTTTGCGCACTACCGTTACAGTTTCGAAACCCCGGTGAGGGTGGCCGGGGAACCCAGGCACTTTTTTGCCGTGGTACATGCGCCAACCATCTTTGATAATGAAGTCATCGCCCAGCGAACGACCTTTCAGTGATACTGCAGGACCCATTTCATCATTTCCTTTCGGAAAAAAATCTTCGTGGTGTACGCAAAACAGAAAGGGATCGAGCGTATCCCAATTGAAACCCATGGGTCTGATATCCAGCACCGGGTCAGCCTCTTTTTCAGGGGCAGCTTCGTTGGAAGCAAGGCTTTTTTTGGCCCAGGGAAGGCCGAGCATGGCGAGCATTCCGAGGGAGGCCTTAGCCAGAAACCCCCGGCGATTGTCTTTGAGTTCTTCCATTGTTTTTTTCTTTACGGGTGCTATGTTTAAAGAAGTCAGGAATTAACAAGTTCCGGGCTTATCTGTTGAGCGTTCTTGCTATAAATTTTTCCAGTAGTTTTACTTCCTGAATACTCCGGATATGAAATACCTGCTGTTGCTAATACCCTCGCTGTTCTGTGTTCATTGTTGGTCATCGGCACAGCCGAGTCCGGCGGCCATGGCCTTGCCTTCGCCGGATTATCCGTTCCGGGGGCAATTTTCATCAGGAGAAAAAATGCACGGCCTCACCTTCGTGGCCCCTCCGGAACCTTTTCCGGAAAACCCTATGCCTGCCGTTCAATCGGTGAATGCTACCTGGATCTCCGTGATACCCTATGCTTTTACCCGGCCTGGTGTACCCAATGTTCGCTTCAGCGAGTTCGGGAAGCAGTGGTGGGGTGAGCGGCCTGAGGGCGTTCGTGAAACCATCCGCCAGGCACATGAACATGGCATTAAGGTAATGCTCAAACCGCAGGTGTACGTGCCCGGCGGCTGGACCGGCGCTCTGGATTTTGCCACCGATGCTGATTGGGAACAATGGGAAGCAGCGTATGAACGGTATATCCTGCGCTTTGCTACCCTGGCCGATTCCACCGGCACGGAATTGTTTTGTATCGGAACTGAGTTCAACATTGCCATTCAAAAACGCCCACAATACTGGAAAAACCTGATTAGCAAAATCAGAAACGTTTACCGGGGTAAGCTCACCTATTCAGCCAATTGGGACGACTGGGAGCGCGTGCCATTCTGGAAGGAACTGGACTATATTGGTATGGGCGGCTACTTCCCGTTGGTGGAGGCAGTTACCCCAGAAGTAAAAGACCTGAAAGCAGCCTGGAAACCCATTGCGGATCGGATGAGGGCATATAGCCGGCAGCTGGATCGACCGGTGTTGTTTACGGAGTTTGGATACCTCAGTGTTGATGGCTGCGGATGGCGCAACTGGGAACTGGAGCGCGGTATTGAAGAGCGAAACATCAACCAGCAGGCACAAGCCAACTGTCTGGAGGCTTTGTTCTCTACCTTCCAGCCGGAACCCTGGTGGGCCGGCGGTTTTTTGTGGAAATGGTTCCCCAACATGCGCGGCCATGAAGGGTATCCGGAACGGGATTACACGCCCCAGGGTAAACTAGGGGAGAAGGCGCTAAGGGCCTGGTATGGCGGGCACTAAGACACGAAGGCACGAAGACACGAAGGGGTGACCTTCGGCCGCCCTGAGTTGATTTTTATAAGGCACTAAGTTGGCCACAGGCCAACTTAGTGCCTTAGAGTCTTCGCGCCTTTGTGCCTTCGTGTTTTTCGCGCCTTTACTTCCGGTTAGCGTCTTGCTTCGCAAACACTTTCTTCAGTAGCTCGGTGCTGCGGGAGCCTTTGTTGCGACGGATGTTTTTCTCTTCCTCTGCAATTTTGGCGAACAGGCCTTTGAGCGCCTCTTTGGTCACATAATCGTCGAGGTCGTTGTTCACTTTGGTGACGAGCGGGATTTTGTTGTAAGCATCTGCCGCTGTTTTCCAGAGGTTGTTGGCGCCAATTTTATCCAGCGAGGCCACGATTTTAGGATTGAAT
>JADZFI010000121.1 GCA_020850025.1 Saprospiraceae bacterium | reverse complement strand
TACTTTCACCATAAAACTGGCCGCATTCGAAGGGCCTTTTGATCTTCTCCTGTTCTTTATTGAACGGGATGAACTGGATATTTACAACATCCCCATTGCCAAAATCACCGACGATTTTCTGGAGTATCTGCACCAGATGGACGAGTTAAGCGTGGATATCGCCTCGGAGTTCATCGTGGTGGCGGCTACGCTCATGCGCATCAAGGCCAAAATGCTGTTGCCGCGCAAGCAGGTAGATGAGGAGGGCAACGAAATTGACCCGCGCAGGGAATTGGTGGATCGCCTGATTGAATACAAGCGCTACAAGAGTGTGCTGGAAGATCTCCGCCGATTGGAAGAATTGCGGGCCTTCATGAACCCCAGAGGGTTCGCAACCGCCGAGATTCGGCAATTGGCCGAGCAGGCACTGGCGGAAGCCGAACTGGAATCCATCAGCCTGTACAAACTACTCCGCGTATTCGAACGCCTGGTAGCTCGTTTCGACGAAGCCCAAAAGTCGAAACGGGTGCATACGGTGTACAACTATAATTACACCATTCAGGAGCAACGGGAATATTTGGTCAGCTCCCTCAAAAAAGGAGAAAAGAGAGATTTCGAACAGCTTTTCCTGACCCTGGAAAACCGTTTGCATGCCGTGGTTACCTTCCTCGCGCTCCTGGAATTGCTCAATGCCCAGGAAATTGTGCTCATCCAGGGAGAAGGTATGAATAACTTCTGGCTAAGCCTGCCGGAAGAGGAAGCCGGACAGGATACTGAAGGGAATTAATGTTGGGTTGTAATGTTTTAGTGTCGGGGTGACTGCAGTCGCCCCGACACCGAAACACTAAAACACTAAAACACTAAAACACCAAAACACCAAAACACTACCCTTTCACCACCATCAGCTTCCCGCTCTGCATCAATCCATTATTGAGTATGCGAATGGTATAAAAACCTGCCGCGAGTTCGTTCAATGCGATGGGATGCGTTCCGCCCGCCGGTTTTTCCAGTTTTTTAACGGCTTTGCCTTCTGCATCGTAAATGGTGACGGATTGCACTTCGAATGGCAGCTCCAGGGTAAACTGATCTGAGGCCGGATTGGGGTAATACAGGGCTTGCATGGTAGGGCCAGTTTGCTGCTGGGGATCGTTTTCAAAACGTATTTCCGATTTTCCTTCACAGGTTTCCACGGTAGTGTATTCAGTAATGAGCCGGACGAGCAGGTTGTTCAATGGCTCCACTTTGTATTCGTCGGTGGTGGGCTCCAGGTGTTTGCCTCCTATGCCGGAATGGTCAGTGAGAAACACATAAGTACCATTGGTGGCAAGGCCAAAAAATTTCATCAAAAACTCGGTGTCCTTCTGGATACCACTGGCTGTTACCGGTACGATGCGAATGCCGCGCCGCGCGGCCTCCTCTATGCTTTTTTGAAGGCTTTTATTGATCTCGGCTCCCTGGTGCGGGCTGGCATCCAATACCAGAAAACAAATGCGTGCAATGGCGTTTTCACTCCATTTTTGCTTGAATACCGCCTCTTCCAGTGCGGTGTGAACGGCTTCCGGGTAGTCGCCGCCGCCGCCGGCACTTTGTTTCTGGATGAACGATACGGTTTTGGTGATGTCTGCAGAAAGATCGCTGCTGCGGGTCAGGTATTCGTCTCCTTTATCGCGGTAAAAAACGGTTCCCATGCGATAGTTCAGCTCCGGATTCCGACTTTTTGCCCTGCCGATCACATCCAGCAATTCGGTTTTCAGGTAGTCAATTTCATCGCCCATACTGCCGGTGGCATCCACCACCCAGAAGATATCCACGTTTTTCGGCGCATGACATTCCGTATTGATTTTCAGATAATTAAAACCTTCCCTGGCTGGTTTCAGGTCTTTTATTTGAAATTCCTCTCCCTTCACAATCAAGTCAGCCGTTAATTCCCCTTCCATTTTTTCAGTGGTGTAGAGTCCGGCCCATAATTCTGCCTTGCCGGTATTGTCGGTGCGGGATTGCCAGAGCGTCTTGCCTGATTTATTCTTGAGTTGCACCGCTGCATCGGCCACCGGGAAGCCGTTTTCGTTGGTTACCATCACCGTGTAGCGTTGTTTCGGGAAGAAACCATACATGGTTTGATAGGAATCTGTCTCTCCATCGGCCAGAAGATCCAGCCAATGGCGGTTCCAGTTGTGCAGGTCGTTCCATTCGCCGGCGGTGAGCAGGCCGGCGCGCGGGGAGGGAGGATGGATGATACCGGGTTCGGAAGGGAGGCCTTCTTCGCCAATGGCCATGGCCATTTCATCGTCGCCGGGTGAAGCCAGGTCTCTTTTCGCCATCTCTTTGACCGATGGTGCGGCGCTGCTGCCCTCCATAGCAGCCGCAGCTTTTTCCCGGGAGCTTCTGGAAGTAGCCGGCGCCATGGCCTTGGCTTTTCCTTTACCTTTTGCCGGTTTGGATGAGGTTACAACCACTTCGTCGAGGGTGGAGGCGCCTTTCATGGCGATATCCAGTTTTCGGTCTTTACCGGCCTGAATTCTCAGGTCGGGAATGTTTACCTGATCATAACCGGTATAGTGTACCTCCAGGGTGTAGCTGCCGGGCTCCAGCCACAATTCGTAGTAGCCGTCAACGTCGGTTACGACTCCTTTTACCAGTGCAGTATCACGCTTGGCAAGTACTGTTGCGCCAATAAGCGGCTCTTTGCCATCGGTGACTACCCCCGACAAACGGCTGGGCTCCTTTGGAGCAAACAGTGAAGCAATAAATAACCAAAGTGAAGATAAGAACAGAGAAAGTTTCATGGTGCGTTACGTTTTTAAGGTGAACAAACCGATTGTTTTGCGCCGGCAGCATCGGTAGGGAAGGGATGCACTGTTCACTAAAAATTACATAAGCCACCTGAAAAATTGCCTGAACAAGCATCAGGCTAAACCGTGAAACCGAAGCAAATGATTAGGCTCCTTTTCATTGTAGATGCAGAGAATCAACGTATTGCGTTGCAGGGGATCGTTTGGGAATAAAATTTTCACAGGATTGTGGATATACCCGCGCTCTGCGAACAATTGAAGCTGAGGTACCCTGGATTTTTTGAAAAGCTTTAAGTCCGCAGCTGTTTCCGGGAGCGGTACATCGCCATAGCCTTCCTCCTGCAGAAACTGGCGCACCATCTCGTAAGCATAAGCCAGTCGGGATCCGGCAAAGGCCGTGCGATATTCCCAGCCGTCGGAGGCGCCTCCCAGGTAATTGCTGCCCGCTTCCGGGAATTGTACGCGTATGGGCACATGCGGCTCCGATGGAGGTGCCTCCCCGGAAGCCGGAGCAGGTTCTTCCACCCACTCGTCAATGATAAAGCCAAATTCGTCGTACTGCACCAATTTGTGTTATTTGGATGCAAATGTAAAACAAAATATTTTTAATTTGGATGCTTGAGTTCGGCTTTTTTAGGAAGGCGCAGTCTTAAACACACCCTATTGTCGTTTGCGTGGTCCACAAGGGGTGACTTTAGCTGCAAATAGTGTTGCACTTACATAAAGCTGCCCCGAAAATAATTTTTGCTATTTTTGCTTCACAAATTCGCCTGGCATGAAACAAACCATTGATAACACCCCTTCCGCCGATAAGCCTGCTGCCGACCATTTCTTCTATCATGTTGACCCGCCCCTTCTGGCTGCTGTACAAGTCGCCAGTGATTTGCGAATGCCCATGTTGGTAACGGGAGAGCCTGGTACAGGGAAAACAGAGCTTGCCAGGTGGATTGCCCGTTGGTTAGCGGACCCGGTTGGTCTGAAAAAGGAAGCGGAACCTTATCGTTTTGACACCAAAACCACCTCATCCGCCAAGGATTTGTTCTATCGGTATGATGCCATCAGGCATTTCAGCAAGCGCGAAACGGCTCCCAATCCTTTGGAATTTATCACTTTCGACGCCATGGGAAAGGCGATCATCGAGTCAAAACCTGGTACTGTACGGCAGGTTGTTTTGGTAGATGAGATCGATAAAGCGCCCCGGGATTTTCCGAATGATGTGTTGTTCCAGTTTGAAAAATTTGCTTTTCGGGTGGATGAGGCTACAGACGCAGATTTTAAAGATTTTGCAGATAAATATCAACAAACATTTACCAGGGATAAAAACGGGAACATTTGTTGCGACAAGGATGCAGCTCCGCCTTTTTTGCTCCTGACCAGCAATTCAGAAAAGAATCTTCCCGATGCTTTTCTGCGCCGTTGTGTCTATTACCACATTGCTTTCCCAAAAGACAGTAAAGATGAAGTGCTGAAGGAAATCGTGCGCCGAAAATCCAGAGCCAGTGCTTCGTACCTGCAACACCTCGATGATATTCTCCACTATTTTTTTGAGAATGTACGCAACCGCGGCCTTCAGAAAAAACCAGCTACTGCAGAATTGATCAAATGGGTCGATGCATTGAGCCGACCGGGTCATGAAGTAGATTGGGATAAACTCAAAGGTGAACACCCTGATGCGGTTATGAAGGCCAGGCTTCTGGAAACCATGCCTGTTTTGCTCAAAAACCGGGAAGATTTGGAGGGTTTTGTCTCCTGACTCAGATAATATCTTGTGAGTTATGGCCAAAATAATGCTCATTGCGTACGCTTACCACCAGGACGACCCAACGAGCGCTCCTGCAGAAGAGCGTAAACTCAATGCAGCATTTGGCAATTTCATTGGTACCCAACCGCTACCCTCCGCTACCACTGAACTGATCAGTGATAAATTCAGTCCCAATAATGACATCAGGAGCGATATTCAAATCTTCCATTTCGCAGGTCATGCCTAGCAAGGCAATCCAACCT
>JADZFI010000120.1 GCA_020850025.1 Saprospiraceae bacterium | reverse complement strand
TGGTGGTAACATGATTTGGCAAACGTAAGAAAATGAGCGGATTTATTCAATTCTCTATGCTTTTATGTGATTTGGCTGCCTGAAAGGCGTTCCCCAATCTGTTGAAAAAGGCCGGTGTTGGACCGGAACAGCGGTAAATCTGAACCCCATGCTGCCGGGAAATCGGCATGTCCAACTCCCAGATTTTTTCAATTTCCAGAAAAAAACCGGGCATATCATCTCCAAGCTCATCATTGATATAAAACAAGGTTTGAAGCCCTTTTGGAGGCACATCAGGCAACCAGTATTGATAATTGTCGCTAAACGACCAAACCTCCGGCACTTTGTATTCCCTGCCAAATTGCTCAATGGCTCCTGCCTGTCCATAGGATTCGGCGTAAATATAGGCCGTGGATTTATCAGGCCAGGCTTGCCAGATCTCACCCATTTGCCTGCCCAGTTCCTCCCAACCGGTCATATCAGCAAAATCTTGCGGCAGATCGTGTAATTGACCGTCTTCCCAGCGCAAAACTCCGTCAAGGCCTGGCAATTGAGTCAGTTGTTTTACCACAACGGCCTCTTTTTCCGGAGGGAAAAGTGGAAGAGCAGCTGGAATTGTCAGCGCCCCAAATCCAAGCATCCATAATAAAAGCACCACTCGAACCCAGCGAAACTGTGATTCGGTCAGCATTGTCAGATAAGCGGCCCCTGCAGCCAGCAAAACCGGGTAGGCTCCCAGAGAATAATAGCTTTTGGCGGAAAAAATGAGTAAAACTGCCAATGTAGTGATAAACATCAGGCCAAATATTCGCCAGGGACGACCACCGGTTTTGCTCAATAAATAACAGCCTCCTGCCAGCCAAACCGGAAGTGCGGGCAGAAAGAACTGGAGTTGGTCTGAAATAAACCCTGACAGCGTAACATGCGCAAATTGCGTTTTAGCCAGTTCGCCAAAATGACGGAACAATGGGAGTTCATGGTCTATTTGCCATAAAATATTCGGAGAAAAAACGATCAATGCAATACCGGCAGCGATATACAAGCTCTTGTTGTAGAATAGCTTGCGAAGCGGTGAAAAGAGCAAACCCGGTAACAAGGCGAATAGCTGAATAAAAATGGTGTATTTATTCAATAACCCCAGGGCGGTCGACAAGCCAAGCCAATAAAGCCACTTATTTTGCGCTGTATTTATGTATTTGAGCAACAAATAACTGATCAGCGTCCAGTAAAACATGTCGAACACCACCGGCATAAAAAGCATGGAAGTGCGTAAAAAGGCGCCGCAAGTGAGTCCGGACAGACCAATGATCCAAAAGTGAAACTGACTTTTTTGCCTGGGAACTGGCGTCATCTCCTGTGCCATCATGGCCGTAAGCGCTACGGTTGCTGTACCAAAAACTGTAGCGATAAGCCGAATTGCCCCTGCTGATCCGCCTAAAAAATATTCGCCAAACCATGCCCAAAAACCAATGGCTGGAGGAACAGAGGCATACCCCCAGTCGAGACGTCTGCCCAATGCCAGGTAAAGCAATTCATCACGATGAAACGACCACTGCCCGTTGATATACAGATGGAGCAGCAACTTTGCAGACAGCAGCAAAAACAGGACTTTGAGACCGGTAAAGTGTTTCATATAAAACCTTAGTTTTGGAGCAAAATCATCTATTAGGGTGATTTTAGTTGCTATAATTTGCATGCTTGCAGGTGCAATTTTGTAATATAAATACAATGCAACATGAAAACTTTTCCGTTGGCAATCGTCCTGCTGTGTTTTAGGGGCATACTGTTTCCATTTACGGTAAGTGCTCAAACGGACATGGCTTTGTTGAAAGACCTGGCGGAGGAAAATAAAAAATCGGTGGAAGCACTGGTATTATATCCTACCGAAACCAGAATGGCGATTCTCGAGGCTACCCGCCACCCTGAATTGCTGATTAAAATGCAGGATATCAAAACCAGAACCAGCGCGGCTTTCCGTGCGCTGATAGAGGACTTCCCGAGAAGCACTCAGGATGTTTTTTATGACCTGGGCCGGTATCCGGGACTGACAGAACGCCTGGCAATACACCGCGAGGATTCGAAGGCATTGCGTCAGGATCTGGAAATACTTCCGGAATACAAACGAGAGGATGCCTTTGGCGTGGTGACCAGACAGATGGCTACCTTGCAACAGATAGTGCAACTGGAGAAAACCACCGATGCTGCCTTTCAACGCCTTATTTCAGGCTATGCTACTTCAACCCGCAAGGCATTTGAGCAATTGCTCCGGACGCCGGAGGTAATAGACCTGCTTAATGAGGATTTGAAGTTCACTATTCTGGTCGGTGAAACCTATCGGGACAACCCGGATTGGGTGATACGCCAAATGGACTCACTGAATCTAGTAGTGGCAAAAAGTCATGCAGAAGAATTGGAAAGCTGGCAAAAAACCATTGAAAATGATCCGGCTGCTCAGGCAGAGTTAAAAGCTGCCGCACAAGAATATGCCCGCGACAATGGTTATGTGAGCGACGATTCTTACGATGATCTTTATGCTGATGATAATTATTACCCGGAAGATGATGCAGACCGCGAACCTGCCGTAGTATACCATTACTACGAGCCTTACCCCTACTGGTATGGTTATCCCTGGTGGGAGCCGTTCCCACGCTGGCATCCATATCCGTGGTGGTGGGATTGGGGATGTCGGTTTTATCCCGGCCAGGTTGTGGTGGTGTATATGCCCTCCTATTATTTTATGGACTGGTATTTCTACCATCCACATCACCATGTGCATTACAACCACCTGTCCACGCATTTTGTCAACCACTATAATGGATACCGCCGCTCAGGCACTACCATTACAACAGGGGTGAAAAACTGGCATGAACGCAACCGAACGGTTATTTCCGACGATTTTCTTTCCGATAAAAAACAATTGCCGGCGCGATTGAAGGAGTTCGGCCGATTTGAACAAGGAATGGAAGACCACAATGCGCGCAATCCGGCCAATCCGCTTAGCAAAGAGCAGTATTTGGAAAAAAACGCCCGGAAATACCCGGACATTCAACAATCACGAGAAAAAGCAGCTACAGAGATTCAGCGGGAAACCAACATCAGACGGGAGAAAAATGCAGAGTGGGCGCCATCCAAAGCTCCGGCAAAACCCGAGCCGGCGCCGGTGAAAACACAAAGGCCGCCAAGAACACAGCAACCCACACCGACGCCTCAGCAGCCTCCACGTAAGGAACGCCCGTCGATACAACTCAAACCTGTCACTCCTGATGCAGGAAATGATTATCACCGCCAGAAGTGGGACCAGATAAAGCCTTCCAAGGCGCCATCAGCCCCTGGCGGACAAATACGCACCGCTCCTCCAAGAACCAAAACGAATGTGACCCCTCCAAAAACCATTAAGGTCAAACCCGGGAGAAACTAAATCACCCGTTTTCTCCCTATTTGTAACTTCTCACCAGCTAATATAATGAAAAAGCAAACCGGAATCTGGCTCGATCTGCGCAATGCCTGGATCATTAATCTTCCCGCTGCTCACGACGGCGAAACCATTGTTGACCACATTTCCTCCGAAATTGAGGAAAGCGCCGCTGTAGGCGGCACACGCAGCAAAACCCCTTGGGGTCCTCAGGGCGGTGATAACCAAAGAAGCGTGGAAGAGCGCCGTCACCACGAGGAAAAACACTATTTCGAACTCATTCTGAAGCAAGTCCATCCGGACACGGAGGAATTGGTCATATTCGGCCCATCAGAAGCCAAACACGGGCTGGAAAACCTGTTCGAGAAACAGCACAAAGCCCCAAAAATCATGGGCGTTAAATCTGCCGATCAAATGACGCAAAATCAAATGGTGGCTTGGGTACGTGAGTTTTATGGTCGCCCTGCACCCAGAAAGCAACCCGGCGTAGGACGCGAACATGAAGAATAACTGGATGTTGGACATTGGATTTTTGGACAATGGACATTGGACTTGATCATGCAAATGCCTGAGATACAGCTTTTCGCAAAGCAAATCTACTGTCTGAAATTCCATCGTCCAACAGTCCAACGTCTAACAATCCAACGTCAATATGATACGCTATAACTCCAGTCTGGCAGTCGGATTCGTACTGCTCTTGTTCGGGTTGTGTGCCCCCTTGACCGCTTCGGCACAACAACCGACCCGGTATCGGTATGCCATGGCATCGGTCTTTAACGCAGCCACCCAGTTGCCAATTGGCCAGTTCCTTTCCACACCAGTGCATTTGGGAGGTACTGCCGGGGCTGAATTCAGGTACAACAACCATCCGGCCAATCAATGGTTTCAAACCGCAAAACTGGGGTTTTCTTATCACCAGTATGTGCAAAGTACCATCCAGTTGTACTCTGAAGCCGGCTACCGGCGTGCTATCTGGAAAGGTACCGCGGCAGAATTCCGACTTGGCGCCGGCTATCTCCACGCCATTCCTGCCACCGAAATTTTCACATTGAAAGAGGGCCAATACAAACGAAAAACCAACTTTGGCCGTCCGCAGGTGATGGCAGGAGCAGCGCTTGGACTTAGTTACACCCAACAAAACGCGACACACCCCTTGCGGTTCTTTCTGGATTACCAGTTCTACCTGCAAATGCCGTTCGTGAAATCCTATGTTCCGCTACTCCCTAACACCCTATTGCATCTGGGCGTGGGCGTACCGTTTACCATTTTCAAACCATGAATACGATGAGAGCCTTATTTCAAGCAACTGTTTTATTGTTGCTGGCACTGTTTATGCCTGCCTCTTGTCAGAAAGTGGACATCGGGCATACGGAAGCCTGTACCAATCTGCCGCCTGGCCCGCAGCATCCCAAGGCGGCTGCCTATCAGGCCGTCATCGACAAATACACGGCCAATGGGTTGCCGGGCATTTCCATCCTGATCCGGGATGGAAACGGCGTGTGGACCGGCGCCTCAGGCAAGGCAGATATTGGGAAGAACATTGACATGTCGCCTTGCATGGTGTCCAAAGCAGCCAGTGTGACCAAAACCTTTATTGCCACACTTGCCCTGAAACTCGTGGAAGAAGGCAAGTTCGGGCTGGATGATCCGCTCACCAAATGGCTGCCCGCCAAGCCCCTGGACAAACTCAAAAATGCCCGCGAGTGCACGGTGCGCCAATTGTTGAACCACACCACTGGTATTGCCGATGTCATTGAAGACAACGGTTTTTACCTCGCAGTGTTGAACAATCCGGCCCGCAAATGGCATCCGGATGAGTTACTGGAGTTTGTGTATGGCGACGACCCGGTGTTTGCCCCGGGCGGAGGGGTATCTTATTCCAACACCAATTTCCTGTTGCTGGCTATGGTGATCAATCAGGCCACAGGGCGGGATCACAGCGATTTGCTGCGGGAAAAAGTGATCACTCCGCTGGCCCTGAGCCAGAGTTTTTACTATTGGCACGACGATCTACCGGCTTCTGTGGCACAGGGATATTTTGATTTGTACAACAATCAAACCATCATAAACGTCACCAATTTCAACACCGGAAGCGGAAACGGATACGGAGGATTGTATTCTAATGTGTATGATTTACAGGTATTCATTGAAGCGTTGGTGCGGGATAAAACCATCCTGACCCCTGAAATGCTGGATCAGATGCTCACCTTCGGC
>JADZFI010000119.1 GCA_020850025.1 Saprospiraceae bacterium | reverse complement strand
GGTGAGGTAGCCAAAATGGTAATAAAAAAGGCTCATAAAGCCGGTTTGCGGGTTTTTGCACAGGTGGAAACCGCAGACGACCTCCGCCTGGGTGTAAAGCTGGGAGTAGATGGATTTGCCAATCTGCCCGGACATAACTGGGATGGCAATGGAGAGGTGAAAAAGTATGAACTGAACGAGGCAGACCTAAAATTGCTGGCAAAAAAGAAGATTCCGGTGGTATTGCTGCTGTCGCACGGACAAGCAGCAGTGAATAAATCAGCTGTTCAGGCATTCCATAAGAAATCGCTTGTGCAAATCAAAAATGCAGGAGTGGTTGCGGTGATGGGCTCTGACGACAGTCAACGCACACTGCGTATGGAACTAAATTACTGGTTTGGCCTGGGTGAACTTGACGATGCATGGACCTTAAAGGTGTTGTGTGAAAATACCCCCAAAGCCATTTTCCCCAAACGCAAAATAGCCCGCTTCGAAAACGGTTACGAGGCTAACTTTCTCGTTTTAGCCGATAATCCACTGACCAATGTTCTTAAAAGCAGGGTTCAAGCCTTCAAAGTCAAGAACGGTGTGATCCTTAAATAAACGCATTATCAGGCAATTCAAATTTATGAAAAAAACTGTAATACTCCTGTTCGTGGCCTGGATGGCCATTGACATCTCCATAGCCCAAAACATTCAGTATGTCAAATACGAATTGGCTAACGGATTGAAGGTAATACTTCACGAAGATCACAGTACGCCCATTGTGGCAGTATCTGTCATGTACCACGTTGGCTCCAAAAATGAAAAGCCACAACGCACCGGTTTTGCTCACTTTTTCGAGCATTTATTGTTTGAGGGCTCAGAGAATATCAAGCGTGGAGAGTTTGATGATTATATCAACCAGGCTGGTGGTATGAACAATGCCAACACCTCTTTCGATCGCACTTATTATTTTGAGGTTTTGCCCTCCAATCAGTTGGCACTTGGCCTTTGGCTGGAAAGCGAACGTATGCTTCACGCCAAGGTGGAGCAGGTTGGTATAGAAACCCAGCGCCAGGTAGTAAAAGAGGAGCGGAGGCAGTCATTTGAAAACCGTCCCTATGGCAGAATCATTGAAGAAACCCTGAAGCGACTCTACCGCGTACATCCCTACAAAAGCCCTCCGATCGGTTCCATGGAGGATTTGAACGCTGCCGAGGAGCAAGACTACAAGCAGTTCTACAAGGATTTCTACCGCCCCGACAATGCCATTTTGAGCATTGCCGGTGATATTGACATTGAACAAACCAAGAAACTGATCGACGTTTATTTTAAAGACATTCCCAAAGGGAAGGGCGAAATCCAGCGTAAATTTCCTCAGGAGCCACCAATAACCAAAGTTACACGGGATACAGTGTATGATAATGTTCAGCTCCCAGCCATCATATACGCTTATCATATACCGGCCCAGGGCACTAAGGATTTTTACGCAGTAAAAATGCTTTCAGTATTGCTCAGCCAGGGCGAAAGCAGTCGTATGCAAAAATCCATTGTGGATGAGCAACAAAAGGCGGTATTCGCCGGAGCTTTTCCATTTGAACTCGAAGATCCCGGCGCAAGTATCTGTTTTGGTGTGGCCAATCTGGGCGTAGACATTGCCGACTTGGAGAAAAGTATGGATGCTGTCATTACGGACGTTCAAACCAATCTGATTCCGGAAGAGGAGTTCCAGAAGTTGCAAAATCAGGTAGAAAATGATTTCATAACGGCCAACAACAGTGTCGCCGGGATTGCCGAAAGCCTGGCACAATATGAAATGTATTACGGAGACGCAAATCTGATCAACACCGAGCTGGAGCGCTACCGCAATGTTACCAGAGAAGATATCCGGAATGCTGCCGTTAAATACTTCAACCACCAATCAAGAGTGATCCTTCACTGGCTGCCTCAACCCGCCAAACCATAATCACCTCAGGATGGTTCAAACATTTAAAACAATGAACAAATTTAGCTTTATACTCCCGGGGATTGCTCTTTTGCTTTTCTCCTGCTCCCCCAAGTCAGGCAATAAAGTAGCGGAGACATCCTCCAAGCCTGCTGTTTCAGCAGCAGCGCCTGGAAAAGCTCCTGTCATTCCTTTACCCTCCGGCGATGTCAGAAAAGGTGCTCCAAAGCCCGGTTCGGCGCCTAAGGTGCAGATTGGAAAAGCAGAGACATTCAAGCTCGACAATGGATTGTCTGTAATATTGGTAGAAAATCACAAACTGCCCAAAGTCTCCTATCGGATTTTCGTGGATTACGACCCGGTTTTGGAAAAAGATGCAGCCGGATATCTGGATATGACCGGCGAGTTGCTCAACAAAGGCACCAAGTCCCGCACTAAATCAGACATCGACACTCAGATAGATTTCATTGGCGCCTCATTATCGTCCGATGCCAATGGCGTGAGTGGCGGTTCTCTGAAAAAGCACAGTGAAAAGCTGCTGGCGGTAATGTCGGATGTATTACTCAATCCAAGTTTCCCTCCGGAGGAATTGGAAAAAGCTAAAAAAAGGGCTGCAAGTAACCTGGCTTCCCAAAAAGACGACGCCGGTGCTATCGCTGGAAATGTTGCTTCCATCCTGAGGTATGGAAAACAACATCCATACGGAGAACTCATGACCGAATCCACCCTTGGTAATATTACCCTGGAACAGATCAAAAATCATTACAAAACCTATTTCAAGCCCAATATCGCCTATCTGGTCATCACTGGCGATATTACCCGGGCGGAGGCAGAAAAACAAGCCCGGCAGTATTTCGGCAAATGGGAAAAAGGAGACGTACCTTCTCACCAGTATGCCATACCTAAAGCTCCGGAAAAAACCATGGTGGATTTCGTACACCGGGCAGGAGCCGTTCAGTCGGTGATCAACATTACTTACCCGGTGGAATTACAACCCGGAACGCCGGATGTTATCCGTTCGCGCGTAGCCAACTCGCTACTCGGGGGCTATTTTAACAGTCGCCTTAATTACAATCTCCGCGAAACTCATGGCTGGACCTACGGCGCCGGAAGTTCCCTTAATCCGGATAAGCTTGTGGGCATGTTTAATGCATCAGCCAGCGTTAGAAACGCTGTGACAGACAGCAGCATTATCGAATTCTTGAAAGAAATGCGTCGTCTGGGAGAAGAAAAAGTGCAGGAATCGGAATTGCAGGTGGTTAAAAACGTGATGGCGGGCAACTTTTCACGCAGTCTGGAAGAGCCTGGAACGGTGGCCACCTTTGCCCTGAATACAGCCAGATATCGGTTGCCTTCAGATTATTACGAGAAGTATCTTGAAGTGTTGCAACAGGTAACGCCGGATGAGGTGATGGCAATGTCAAAAAAATACATTCGCCCCGACAAAGCACACATTCTGGTGGTGGGCAATCGCGAAGAGGTGTCTGAGCGTCTGAAGCAATTCTCCTCAGATGGCAAAATCAACTTTTATGACGCATTTGGCAACCCCGTAAAAGTAGCCAGCACCACCCTGCCACAAGGACTCACAGCCGAACAGGTGGTGGAAGACTATCTGAATGCCATTGGAGGAAGAGCAAAAATTGCCGGCATCAAAGACATGCAATCAAATGCCGTGATGGAAATGCGGGGAGGCCCCTCCTTGTCGCTCAACACCTTCCAAAAGGGCGGAAACAAAATTCTGGTAGAAATGAGCATGAATGGCCAGGTAATGAACAAGCAATTGTTTGATGGCCAAAGTGGCATGCAATCCTCTATGGGTCAGGTGGAAAATCTGGACGAATCCACCACGGCCGAAATGAAGGAACAAGCCAAGATTTGTAAAGAGGCCGACTACAAATCAGGTGGTTACCAGCTGACCTTGAAAGGGATGGAGGAAATAAATGG
>JADZFI010000118.1 GCA_020850025.1 Saprospiraceae bacterium | reverse complement strand
GGTGACTTCTGCCTGAACTTCACAGTTGTCGGCAATATTCTCGATGGGGCCTTCTGTCATTTTCCCGTTGGGAATGATGATCTTTTTACCTGACGGGGTTTTTAGGATGGTGCTGAAAATCTGAATCTCTACCACTTTTCCGCTTTTATCCCCCACCGTAAGGAAATCACCCACTTTGAAAGGTCGGAACAAGAGGATCAACACACCACTCGCAAAATTGCCCAGGCTACCCTGCAATGCCAAACCAACAGAGAAGGCTATAGCGGAAAAAATGGCGATGAAGGAGGTCGTGGCAATCCCCACCATACTGGCCACCATCAGAATTAGGGCAATTTTCAATCCGGTATCTACCAACGAAGTGAAAAACGGCCTCAGCCCCTCGTCTACCTTTCTGGCCTTGAGGAAGTGCTCAAACCCTTCTGTTAATCTTCTGATAACCCATAATCCTCCGAACAATAAGGTGAGTGCGGCCAGAGCCTTGGGGCCGTATGCCCAGCCAAATTCAATGGCCTTGTTGATAAAATCCTGCGTGTTCATGAAGGTTTATGTCTGATTATTGTACCGCTTTTCTGATGCGTACCAGCTTCTCCAAAATCCGCTCCAGTTCACTGAGCGGAAGCATATTGGCGCCGTCAGATTTAGCTTCCGAAGGCCTGGGGTGTGTTTCAATGAATAATCCGTCGGCTCCGGTAGCGATTCCAGCGCTGGCAATGGTTTCGATAAGCGCCGGTCTGCCACCGGTAACGCCGCTGCTCTGGTTGGGTTGCTGAAGTGAGTGCGTGCAATCCAGCACTACCGGTATACCAAAAGAGCGCATAGTGGGAATGCCCCTGAAATCCACAATAAGGTCCTGATAGCCAAAAGTGGTGCCTCGCTCTGTCAGGATCACCTGCATGTTGCCTTCCTCCTGCACTTTTTCAGCGGCAAAACGCATGGATTCTGGGCTAACAAACTGGCCCTTTTTGATGTTTACGACCTTGCCGGTTTGAGCAGCCGCCACCAGCAAACTGGTTTGGCGGCACAGAAATGCGGGGATTTGCAATATATCCACCGCTGCTGCTGCCATTGCGGCCTCCGGCTCGGTGTGGATGTCAGTAGTAGTGGGAATCTGATAGTATTCACCAATTTTCTTCAGGATAGACAGGGCTTTATCATCGCCAATACCCGTGAAAGAGTCGCGTTTTCTCCGGTTCGCTTTGCGATAAGAGCCTTTAAAAATGTAGGGAATTTGAAGACGTTGGCAAATTTCAACGACCTGGCCGGCAATGTCCATAGCCATTTGCTCACCTTCGATGGCGCAGGGCCCAGCAATCAGGAAAAAGTTGCCGGAGTCGGAATGTTTCAATCTTGGCAGTTCTAACATGTTGGATGGTTGAATGGTTGGAGGTACCGGCGGGTTTAGCCGCCGATGTTTGAGGGGTTTAAGGAGTTTGAAAAAGCGCCAACCTCGAAGAGGTTAAACTTGAATAACGCAAAGGTCGAAAGATGTTAAAATATGATGGCAGGTTTTGCTAAAAACCTTTTCTTTGGCCTGATTCATGCTAATGTGAAGAGTTGGTCTCATCCATTTAATACACATCGAAAAAGTATAATGAAACTTCACCTTGAAAACTTTTTCCAGACGCTCGAACAACAATCCATCACTCAAAGCGTCCAGATTCCGCCCAAAGCGGAAGCGCATCGACTGGCCGACGCCCTGTTTTATTTCCTGTTCCCGATGTTGAGCGAAGCCCCCAAACCCGCCCGGGTTCAGTATGCCCTGTTGCGCCATGACTTGATGCAGTTGCTGTATCCTTTAACCAAAGACGCAGGAGAATCTGTGGCAAATATCACCAACGGATTTTTTGACCAATTGCCGGAATTATACGAAATGCTCCTCGAAGACGCCCAGGCGTTTTTTGATTTTGATCCCGCAGCGACGAGCATCGAGGAGGTGATCGCTACCTATCCCGGGTTCTATGCCATAGCCAATTACCGACTGTCCAATTTGTTACATCGCCTGGGAACGCCCTTGTTGCCTCGCTTTTTTTCAGAATATGTACACGGTAAAACAGGAATCGACATACATCCCGGCGCCACCATCGGGCGGTCGTTCTTTATTGATCACGGCACAGGCGTGGTCATTGGCGCCACTGCCAGCATAGGAAACAAGGTAAAAATCTACCAGGGCGTAACATTGGGCGCATTGCAGGTAGACAAATCCCTGGCAAATGTCAAACGGCACCCCACCATTGAAGACAATTGTGTGCTGTATGCCAACTGTACCATTTTGGGAGGTAAAACGGTCATAGGGCATGATTCTGTCATCGGTGGAAACTCCTGGCTTACGGAAAGCGTTCCGCCGTATTCTGTCGTATTGCACCAAAGTCAGGTAAAAGTGCGTACGCGCCCGTTCGATGAACCGGTCAACTTTGTAATTTAGCCGTAATTTGTTGGTGAATATGCCAGATTTGAGGCAGCAGTAAGTGATTGCCATCATTGAGGATCACAAAATCTGCCAACGCCAGTTTCTCTGATTCCGGCAGTTGCCCGCGCATACGGGAGCGCACCTGGTCCTCGCTTAGACCATCGCGTTGCATGACCCTCTGCACCCTGACGTCTTCAGGAGCACTTACTACGATCATGAAATCAAGGTGCTTGTGGCTGCCGCTTTCCACCAGCAAAGCGGCCTCTTTCAGGGTGTAGGCTGCACCCGCCCGGATCTGCTCCATATGCCATTCCAGACTTGCCTTTTCAACGGCAGGGTGCACCAGAGCATTGAGCGCAGCCAGTTTTTCCGGCTGGGAAAAGGCTATGGATGCCACATAAGCGCGATGGTATTGCCCAGTCTCATCGTAAGCCTGAGCGCCGAAAATGGCCACAATTCCCCGACGGAGTTCCGGATCGGAATTGATCAGTTCTTTCGCCCGGATGTCGGCGTTAAAAACGGGAATACCAAGCGTTTCCTGAAAGATACGGCACACCATCGTCTTGCCGCTGCCAATGCCCCCGGTGATGCCCACTCGTGGCACAGCGCCTCCTTTAAATGTCGTCACAGCCAATTTGAGGTAAAAGAATGAATTTATCCGCCAAATGTAGCGTTTAGTCTACAGAGTAAGGCAACCTCTAAATTGATTCATGGCACAAGCTTGCTGAATTTGGTACTTTTCGAATCCAATCGCTGTATTTTGCAGCCTCTTTGTGGCTCTGGCAAATGACATGTAAAAAAGCTGCTTTTTTGTTGATTCTGCTCGGACTTGCGCGGTTAATAGAGGCGCAAGGGCTGCTGGACCGTAAAGTTGATCTGGTATGCCTGGATTGTACGCCGGCCGAAGCGCTCATAGCGCTCAGCAAGCAGCATAGTGTGAACATTGTATTCAGTGATCAATTTTTTGATGCCTGCCCCCGCATTAACATTCAGGCACGGCAAGAGCCGTTCAGGTTGGTTTTGGAAACTATCATCCGTTGCGGCCGTGTAAGCTACAAGGAACTGGACGATCAGATCGTGCTCTACCGAAAGACCGGCAAAAGAATCCTGAGCGGATATGTTCAGGACACCGAAACCGGTGAGCGTTTGATTGGAGCAAGTGTTCGGATCATGACGGCCCAATCAGAACAAGGGGGCAGAACAATTACCAATGAGTTTGGGTTTTTCAGCCTGCAGGTGGAAGAAGGACGGCATATTTTGCAGGTATCCTATGTTGGCTATCAGGCGCAACAACTTCAGGTTGATGTTATGGCCGACAAGATCATCAGGATTCGGCTTCCTTCCTCCTCCGTTCTGAAAGAAGTGCTCGTGAGCGGGGTACCGGACAGTGAAGCCAAAGAGCATAAAAGCGGGAGTCCTGTTTACCTGGATATGAAGGGATTGCGGTCGCTCCCGATGCCGGGGGGTGAGGCCGATCTTCTGCGCCAGATGGCACTGCAATCAGGCATACAAACCGGAGCTGACGGACTTGGCGGACTGCATGTACGCGGCGGGAATGCCGATCAAAACCTCTTTTTACTGGACGATGTACCGGTGTACAGCCCCAGCCATGCGCTAGGACTTTTCTCCATCTATAATCCTTCCACGGTGAGCAGCGTCAGGCTTTGGAAAGGCGATTTTCCTGCCCGTTATAGCGGTAGAGCTTCCTCGGTGCTGGATGTTCGTACACGCGATGGCGATTCCCGCCGTTTCAGAAGCGAGGTGTCAAGTGGATTGTTTGCTTCGTCAGTTCTGGCTGAAGGCCCGTTAAAAAAAGAAAAAGGGTCTTTTTTAGTGGGAGGCCGGATGACCTATTTTGAGCCCTGGGTAGACTTTTTCAGCAAAAGGGGCAATTTGCTTACCTTCTCCGGCGACGATATTCGATACCGCTTTTACGATGTCAATTGCAAACTAAACTATTCGCTTGGCGATCGCGACCGGGTATTTTTCTCCTTTTATCAGGGAGGCGATCTGTTGAAGAACTCGTTTCTGCAGAACTACGATGATCCAAATGGCTATATCACCGATCAATCAGATTTGAAAACAGATTGGGGGAACAGCATCGCTGCGCTACGCTGGAATCATCTTCTACGGGAAAACCTGTTTACCAATACCACCCTCAGATACAGTCGATTCTTCTATCAGAGTACACTTGCCTTCAAATCGAACATTCTCTATCCTAACGGGAAGCAATTTGTGCTGGCCAATTACGGCCAATCATACCAGACGCTGATTCGCGACTGGTCGGGTAAGACAGATTTCACTTTTTATGTCTCTGATGGCTTGACCTTGCGGTGGGGAGCTGCCATTACCGCCCATAACTTCCAGCCAGGGGCAGTGTCGGCCAACTTTTTGCAGCCCGGGCAGACGCAGGCCAATGTGGATTCTCTGGCCAATATACTGTTGAACAACGAACGTCTGAGTGCCGATGAAGCAGAGTTGTACCTGGATACCGAGTGGGATTTCGGGCAGTATTATCGCCTTGAAGCCGGGCTGAACGGCTCAGTTTTTCAGACAAAAAACACCAATTATCGGCTGTTGCAGCCCCGTATGCGCATTCGCCGTGACGGGCCTTCGGGTTGGGGGCAATGGATTGGAATTCACCGGATGACCCAGAATTTGCACCAAATCGGCACGTTTAACGTAAGCTTGCCTTTTGAGTTGTGGGTGCCCAGTACCCGGAGGGTGCCTCCTGAAATCGTATGGCAAACCTCGGCCGGTTTTGGATGGCAAGGCAAAGGCTGGTCGTTTCAGTTGGAGGGATATCTCAAGGAAATGACGCGAGCACTCACTTTTATTTCCTCCAACGACGCTCTTTTTGCAGGTGGGGCTGTTGATGCCAGCGGATGGGAGGATCGTATTGCCATCGGCACCGGTTCGAGTAAAGGACTGGAATTTAACCTTGAAAAAACCCAAGGCCGGTTTCGCGGAGCAATAGCCTATACCCTGTCTCGTACCGATCGCTTCTTCCCCGATTTGAATGCCGGCCGGCCGTTTCCGTTTCGTTTTGACAGAAGACATGATCTGAAAATTACGATTCGTCAGCAAATTTTCGACTGGCTACAGGCTGATCTGATTTGGGCGGTTGCGTCCGGAAACCCGATCACACTGGCAGGCGTAAAATTTCTGCATGAGTCGGTGGAAGGCGATGTTGCGCGGGATGTGTTTTTTTACACTGAAGTAAATGGATATCGCTTGCCGGTTTATCACCGGCTCGATGCAGCGTTGAATGCCACATGGGCCTCCGGACGCCTTCAACACGCCTTACAGATAGGGGTTTACAATGCTTACAACCGCGCCAATCCCTTCTTTTTGTATGTTGATGCCGGGAGCAACATAAGGGGAAAGGCCATTCAATACACCTTGCTGCCGGTGCTTCCGGCACTCCGGTACGAAATAAAATTCTAGATCATTCCACAATTTTAAATGTGGTACGCCGGTTGATTTGATGTTCTGATTCTGTGCAGGATGTGCAGGCGCACGATACGGCCGGTTGGCTTTCTCCATACCCTTTGGCAGAAAGCCTGTTTGGGTCTATACCTTTTGAAATAAGGTAATTCACCGCACTCTGTGCCCTGCGTTGCGACAGCGTCTGATTGTAATTGTCATTTCCCCGGCAATCAGTATGACTACCCAGCTGGATGCGAATGCCAGCATTGGTTTTCAAGACCTCTGCAAGTCTGTTGAGGGCAGGTTCCGCATCCGGCCGAATGTCCCATTTATCGTAGTCATAGTAGATATTTTCCAGGACAATTTCGCGGTTCCGGTATATCTGATCCAGTACAATTTCCATTTCAAAGGTTTGCACCGGATTGTTTGGATCTTTGGCAATGCCTTTGGTGCTGAATTTTGCGCTATTGGACAGATATCCATCTTTGGATGCGCTGAAAACATAATCGGTGTTTTCTGCCAGTTCCATGCTGAAGTAGCCATCTTCTTTTACGGTAAAGGATGGCTTCTTCACTCCTCCTTCTGATTTTACCAAGGCGCCTTCCAGAGGTTTTCGGGCCAGCATTTTACTGTTTGGATTGCCGGGTTCAGAGAATATTTTTTCCAGTATGTATCCCTCCAGGATCAACTTATAGGCCAGTGGTTTGCTGGGCACCGTATCCAATTTGGGTGGCTTGGGGGGAGGAACACGTTGTTCAAAGCGATAAATATCATCTCCACCCTTGGCGCCTTCGATTTTGCGGTTGCTGGTAAAATAGCCTGATCGAATCAGATCGCCGGGCCTGGAAGCTTTTTTCCCTTCGGCTACACTCGCCGGATCAATGAGAAAGGCAAAATCATCGGCTCCACTGTTAACGGGCGACTTTAGATTATAGGGAGGGGACCATGCCGTTTTGTCTGAACGGTAGGTTCTAAAAATATCCAGGCCGCCCATTCCGGTATGCCCGTCGGAGGCAAAGTAGAGCGTGTCGGAGTCAACTACCGGGAAAAGTTCATCCAAAGGTGTGTTTACGCTTCGAGGCAATAACTTGGGTTGATCCCAACCTGTTTCCGTTCGTGAATTTCGCTGAACCGACCACAAATCGTACCCTCCCCACCCTTCCGGGTCGTTGCAGGAGAAATAGAGCGTATTGCCATCGGAGCTCAACATAGGATGGACATAATTGACTTTCTCCTTTTGAAATGGAAGTGGAGCAGCTACCGTCCAAAGCGCATCGGAGCGACCTTTTTCTGAAAAATAGATTTTACAATATGCATCATCACCTTTATATGCGCCCAGAGCACGAACAAAGAAAGCTTCCGTGCCACTCTTGTTAAAGCAGGGCGTGCCTTCATTATTAACTGTATTCCATTGGCTGTCAAATGTTTGCGGGCTGGCACTATTAGGGTCTGTTATAAAAATGTCCATGAACTTTTGCCCCGTCCATAAGTAGTCGTTCTTGCCGGTTCCCATACTGCGATCGCTGGTAAACACCAGTCGGCTATCGTAATACCATACCGGAGCGAAGTCGTTTTGAGCACTATTAAAAGGAGAAGGCTCAACCGTCCAGCCATTTCCGGCGCGCTCTCCAAGCCAGCCTTCTGCTACAGTACAGGCGGTTATTTCCTTTCTGTACTCGTAAGGTGATCCGATCTCAATACCCAGATTTTTAAATGCCTCTCTGGCAGCCGCGTACTTTTCCAGTTTTTTAAGGGTAAGCGCCCGGGCTTTTAGCGCTTCGGGGCCGAAGTTGTTGTTGTAAGCGGCTTCAAACCAGGGCAAGGCCTTTTCATCCTCCCCGATCCGGCGATAGGAATCGCCCAGCATAAAAGCGAGTTGCCCTTTTTCTTTACGGGTTTTTGCTTTGGAAAATTCTTTTTCCAGCATAGGAATGGCGCTGGAAAATTGTTTCCGATCGTGCGCAGTGCGACCATCCTTGACTTTCAGGGTATAATTGCAGGCTGCTGGAATCAATAATAGCAGGAGGGCTACAGCTACCAGACTATTTTGGCGCAGGAATAACTTCGTTTTTGTGTTCATGGTGAAGTTTCGGTCATTTCGGAATAAAGTGGCCAGCAAAGTTGTCACTGATTTGTGGTAAAATTAAGATTTATCCCGTCCCGTTTGAAGCAGTGTACAAATTTTAAGACTTACTTTTGCGGGCCATTGGCAAAAAATCAACGTTAAACAGCATAACAAGTTCTAAATTTAACTGAAATGTACAGATTTCTCTTATCCCTCGGTTTCGCAACTCTTATGCTGGCAAGCTGCCAGAATACGCCAAAAACAGCTGCAGACGCTACTACAGCTACTGAAACTGCTGCACCAGAACAAGCCCCGGTTTCTATGGAGCTGGTTGAGCAAACAGTGGTCAAGCTCAATAGTGGCCGGGAGCAGGCCCTTGACCTGCGCAATCAGGTTGATCAGCTTGCTGCGGGTGTGAAAGCAAAAAACAAGGAAGCTATTGATGCCATCTACAATGATCTTGAAGGAATTATGGCCAAAGAAGGCAAAATGATTGGCGATTTGAGAGCCCTTGCTAACGGGGGAGAACAAGCCGCCAACGCTTCGGAGGATGTTTCCTCAACGCCGGTAGACCAAAACACCGTAAAGGATTACTCGGAGTCGGTTGACCGTTACAATCTGCTGTTGCAGGAGGTTCAGAAAAAAATTGATGCGCTTAAGGGAGGCAATTAAAAGCTATCCGGCAATTTTATGCAATATCCGGGCGGTTTGAGCTATCATATGAGCTGTTACATCTAAATGTGTAACAAACCTGATGGTCTGTGGCCCGAAGGCGCTGGCTAAAACACCATTTTGCATGAGTTTTTCCAGAAGTATTCCAGGCGACAATGGCGGCTCCAAGTCAAATATTAAAATATTGGTTTGAACCGGCCGGATATTGCTTACCCAAGGTAATTCATTTAGTACGGAGGCTAGTTGGCGCGCGTTTTCGTGATCCTCACTTAGCCTTTCAATATGATGATCCAGGGCATATATGCCTGCTGCAGCCAGGTAGCCCACTTGCCTCATCCCTCCTCCCATTGCCTTTCGTACCCTGCGGGCTTCTTTGATGAACGATTGCTCGCCAATGAGGACTGATCCTACCGGCGCCCCCAGGCCCTTGGACAGACATATACTGATACTGTCCATCTCCGATCCGATCTCTTTGGGAGTATTACCCGTTTCCACTAACGCATTGAACAGTCGGGCGCCGTCCATGTGGTAGGCTAATCCGTGTTTTTTACATACCTCGCCTATTTGCTTTATCGTTTCAAGTGAATAGGTGCTTCCGCCACCTTTATTACAGGTATTTTCAATGACCACCAGGCTGCTTTTGGGGAGCCAGTCGTAAGGCGGCTTAATGGCAGCCTCCACCATTTTTGCGGTTAGAATCCCATTTTCTCCTTTCAAGAGGTTCACGCCAATACCCGAATGAAAGGCATAACCGCCTACTTCATACTGATAGATATGACTCATTTCATCACAAATAACCTCATCGAGCGGGCGGGTATGTACTTTCAAGGCTATCTGATTGGCCATGGTACCGCTCGGGCAAAAGAGTGCTGATTCCATCCCGAACATATCGGCGCATTTTTCCTCAAGTGCGGCAGCCGTTGGATCCTCCCGGAAAACATCGTCGCCTACTTCAGCAGCCCACATGGCTTTTAACATGCCCGGCGTTGGCTTGGTAACCGTGTCAGAAATGAGATTTATTGACATTTTTTTGAATGTGGGAAATGTGGTTAATGTGGGAAATGTGGTTAATGTGGTTAATGTGAGAATGTGAGAATGTGGTTAATGTGAGAATGTGGTTAAATTCTTCCGCCCATTGTCCAACCATCCATCGTCTCATCGTATATGGTCCATCGTTCACCGTCTACCGTGTAAAAGCAAATGATCGGCAAGAACCAGTGCGGCCATGGCTTCAACGATGGGTACTGCCCTGGGTACTACACAGGGATCGTGCCGGCCTTTGCCTTTCAATACGATCGGTTCGCCACTTTCCGTAAAGCTGTCCTGGTCGCGCATAATGGTGGCTACCGGTTTGAATGCTACCCGGAAGTGAATATCCATACCGTTGGAAATGCCCCCCTGAATGCCTCCGGAGTGATTGGTAATTGTGGCCAGCAATCCCGGCTTTTCTGTTTGCACAAACTGATCGTTGTGCTCGCTGCCGCGCATACTGACGCCGGCAAATCCGGATCCATACTCAAACCCTTTGGCGGCATTGATTCCCAACATGGCTTTGCCCAGTTCGGCATGAAGCTTGTCGAATACCGGCTCGCCCAAACCAGCTGGGCATCCTTTAATGACGGCGCTGATCACCCCGCCAATGGTATCGCCTTCCTTTCTGATTTTTTTAATTAATTTTATCATTTTTTGAGCCATAACCGGGTCCGGACAACGCACCTCATTGCTTTCCGTCAGGGAAAGATTGAGCTCCTGGTAAGCAGATGAAAGCTGCAGGTGCCCTACCTGGCTCACATAGGCCTGGATATGGATGCCTTCCTTCCGGAGCAGGAGTTTGGCAATAGCGCCTGCGGCTACCCTGGCGGCAGTTTCCCGTGCGCTGCTGCGCCCGCCGCCGCGAAAGTCGCGCATGCCGTATTTGATTTGCCAGGTATAGTCAGCATGGCTGGGACGAAAAGTGCTTGCCAGGTGATCATAATCCCGGCTTCGCTGGTCTTCATTAGGGATGAGCAAAGCAATGGGGGCGCCGGTGGTTTTACCATCAAAAACGCCGCTAAGAATTTGCACGGCATCGCTTTCCTTGCGCTGAGTGACAATAGTACTCTGCCCGGGTTTTCGGCGGTTCATTTCACTTTGGAGAAAATCCGTATCCAAAGCAAGCCCTGCCGGACAACCGTCAATGACGCATCCAATGGCCGGGCCGTGCGACTCGCCAAAGGTGGTTACTCTGAAAAGATGACCTATCGTATTGGACATATTGCAAAGGAACGAGGATTGTTCCAATGCTGCGGCTTTGTACCGGGGTAAAAAAAAGCAGGTGGCCGGAAGGGTGGCCGCCTGCTGCTGCACTGTAATTGTTGAAAATGGATTATAGAACCGAGTTTTGAAAAAAAGAACCGAAAAGCATAAGGGGGAACAAGCATTGAACCCTTTTCAACGCAAAAAGCGAATGTGGTGAGGAGACCAGCCCTACCCCCCAGATGGACTGGTCCCTCGGCCACGGGCTTAAGACTTAAAAAGTCTTAATTTCTAAAGCGTTTGCTCTTGTTTGTTGAATTGCTTCCGCCCAATCAACGGCAGCAGCATACATGGGCATGTTGGGGCAACTTCTGTGCCACAATTAACATCTGTACAACATTTTTTTTGACGGAGATCCGACCAAAACAATATATTATCGGGAGTGATAAATTGTTTTTAACCTGATTTTCACGCAGTTGCGGGAGGATTGATAACTTCAGACATTTTGTCAGCAGAAACGCAATGGCACACACTTTGAAAAAGCAGTTCAAGTTCTGTTCACAAGCGGGCTTTTGCTGGTGAGCTGTCATTTTTTTTATAACCAACCAAACCAATCATACATACATGCAAACCGGAACCATTTCAGTCCAAACGGAGAACATTTTCCCCATTATCAAGAAGTTCCTGTATTCAGATCATGAAATTTTTCTTCGGGAGCTGGTTTCCAATGCTGTTGACGCTACTACCAAGCTTCAGGTGCTGGCCCAGCGTGGAGAGGTGAAACATGAAATAGGAGATACCTCCATTGAAATTATCCTGGAAGCGGAGCAAAACCGGCTTATCATTCGTGATAAAGGAATCGGGATGACGGAGGAGGAGGTGCTCAAATACCTCAACCAGATTGCTTTCTCCAGCGCTACTGAATTCCTGGAGAAATATAAAGACAGCGGCATCATTGGTCATTTCGGCCTGGGTTTTTACTCTGCCTTTATGGTGGCCGATAAAGTGGAGGTAGTGACCAGGTCGTGGAAAGAAGGCGCTGAATCGGTTCGATGGACCTGCGCCGGGGATCCATCCTACACCCTGGAGCCTGCTGCCGAAAAGACAGGGCGTGGCACGGATGTCATTTTGTACATCAACGAGGAGAACAAGGATTTTCTGGATAAATACAAACTGGAGGGCTTGTTAGAAAAATATTGCCGATTCCTTCCGGTGCCGATCCAGTTTGGCACCCGCACCGAGTATCAGGAAACCGGTGAAGGCGAGGAAAAGAAGGAAGAGAAAATTGACGTTCCCAACATTATTAATGAAACCCGC
>JADZFI010000117.1 GCA_020850025.1 Saprospiraceae bacterium | reverse complement strand
TGGGGTATCAACCGGATAAGTTTACCCATGTGATGTTATATGTGGGTAAAAAAAAGCTGATCAAAAATCTGCTGGACCTGCTGGATAAAAACCGGCATATGAAAGCGGTGGTGCTGTATCACCCGGACGTAGAAATGCTGTGGCAGGAATTCCAGTCTTGTTACAAGGTGCTGGAGGCGGCCGGTGGCTATGTACTCAATGCGCAAAAAGAATTGCTGGTTTTTTACCGAAGAGGCTCCTGGGATCTTCCCAAAGGAAAAATTGATCCGGGTGAAACCCCGGAGCAGGCGGCCGTCCGTGAGGTGCAGGAAGAAACCGGACTGCAGAACATTGACCTAGAGGATTTCATTGCACACACCTACCATACTTACGAACTAAAAGACCAGCGCATCCTCAAAAAAACCTGGTGGTACCGTATGCACACCACCGATACCGAGGTGGTGCCCCAAACCGAGGAGGATATTGAGGAAATCGTCTGGGTTAATCCCGCCGCCTGGCTGGAAAGCGGGGTGGTTGTTTATCCGAATATCCGGGAGGTTATACAATTCGCTACCTTTACCGCTCAAAACAATCCAACCAACCATGTTGCTTCGAATTCATAAGGAAGGTATCACCATGCTGATCGTCACTGCGGTCATTTTGGCCGCCCTTAATGTGGCGATCCATCAGTTTCTGCCGGTGGCTTTCTGGCCAGTATTGGTGCTTTCCGTTGCTTTTTTTCTCATCATTCTGCAATTCTTCAGAAACCCGGTCAGGGAAGTGCTCACCACCGATAACCACCTGGTGTACGCTCCTGCCGATGGCCGCATTTGCGTCATAGAAGAGGTATTCGAACCGGAATATTTCAAGGAAAAACGCCTTCAGGTATCCATCTTCATGTCGCCCTTTAATGTGCATGTGAACCGCAATCCGGTGAGTGGCGTGGTCAATTATTTCCGCTACCACCCCGGCAAATACCTCGTGGCCTGGCACCCCAAGAGCAGCACGGAAAACGAGCGCACCACGGTGGTGTACGATTTTGGCCAGGGGGAAATCCTCATGCGCCAGATTGCCGGCGCACTCGCCAAACGCATTAAATGGTACATCGGCGAGGGCGACAAGGTGCAGCAGGGCGGAGATATGGGCTTTATCAAGTTCGGCTCCCGCGTCGACCTGTTCTTACCGTTGGATGCCAAAGTGGAAGTTAGTATGGACCAACAGGTAAAAGGCAACAAAACCATCATCGCCAGAATCTAACACGATGCCATGGGCCGTCCGTCGTCCCATCGTCCATCGTTCCATCGTAAACACAACATGCGCTTTTATAAAATTACCACCGGATGTCTCCTTGCACTGGCATCCCTTTATGCCTGCCAAAATACGCCCCAGAACGTAGAAACGCCAGCGCCTGTTGCTCCGGATACGGTGCGCATCGTCAGCGTTTCTACCGACAGCGCCGTTACCTACACCATCACGGAAGGGGTGGTGAACTGGTCGGGCGCCCATACCCTGAAAAAGGACGGACACCAGGGCACCATTACCGTGGAAAGCGGCACTTTGGTAGTCAGTCAAGGGCAGCTCATGAGCGGAAAGGTGACGCTGGATATGAACTCCATTGCCGTAACCGACATCAAGGATCCCGGCGAACGGCGTGATCTGGAGTCGCATTTGAAGGACTCGGATTTTTTTGAAACCAATAAATTTCCCAAAGCGGAATTCGTGTTCAACGAGGTGCTGCCGGGTAAAGCTGAGAATTTTAACTGGGTGCTGAATGGTCAGCTTACCATGAAAGGCAAAACCAAGCCGCTGACCATTCCGGTAAAAATCAGCCTGGACGGCGATATGCTCCAGGCGGAATCACCTGCCTTCCCCATCAATCGCACCGATTGGGGCGTTAATTTCCGCTCCGGCATTCTGGGTACCACCCGCGACAAAATGATTGACGATACGGTGCCGCTCACGCTCAAGGTGGCGGCGAAAAAGGGATGATGGACTTTTAGACGATGGACTGTTAGACAATGGACGTTGGACATGGGCTCGATTGAGTCTAAATGATCTGTTACCCCGAGCGCAAGTCCAACGTCCATTGTCTAACAGTCCATTGTCCATCGTCCAACAGTCACTGATACATCTCCTCAATCTCTTTGCGGCATTTTTCCAGAATAACCCTGCGTTTCATCTTCAGGGTTGGGGTTAATTCAGCCTCTGAGCCGTCGGCTTTTACCGGCTCCCAGGGTTCGGCCAGGAGGGCAAATTTTTTCAGCTGATCTACTTTGCTGAAATTCGGGTTGACGCGTTCCAGCAGCATTTCATACCGGCGCAGCACCTTCGGATTCCGGATCATTTCCGCCAGGGTGGTCCATTCTATCTGGTGTTTTTGGCACCAGTCGCGCAGGCCTTGTTCGGAGGGCACGATCAGGGCGGATACAAATTTCATATTCTCTCCCACTACCATGGCCTGCTCCACCAGGTGGTGTTCCTTGAGCATGGATTCGATGGGGGTAGGCGCCACGTATTTGCCGCCGCTGGTTTTGAGCAGTTCTTTTTTGCGGTCGGTAATTTTAAGGAATTTTCTGCCGCCCTGGCCCTCTACAAAGGTGCCCACATCGCCGGTGGCCAGCCATCGTTCGCCATCAATGACCCGGATCATTTCGGCGGTTTGCTCGGGTTTTTTATAGTAGCCCAGCATCAAACCGGGTGATTTAGCCAGGATTTCGCCTTCTCCCGGGCGAAAATCAGGGCCTTCTTCTATTCGCAGGGTAACGCCATCGAGCGCCGGACCCACCGTGCCCAGCAGCGCTTCTCCGGGCCCGAATCCGTTGATGCTAAGGCCGGGCGCTACTTCGCTCAGTCCGTACACCTCCCGCACCGGGATGCCTGCAGCATTGAAGCTGCGAAGGATTTTTACCGGGCAGGCGCTCGCGCCGGTGGTCATGCCTCTGATGCTGCCGCCCAGCGCCTCGCGCCATTTGGAAAATATGAGCTTGTCGGCTATTTTCCACTGGATGGCCTTCCAGCCGCTGTATTGCTTGTCGAACTCCCAATCGTCGGTCAGGTTCAGGGCCCAGAAAAACAACCAGCGCTTGGGGCCTTTGAGCTCCAGCCCTTTGTTGTAGATCTTGTCGTACACCTTTTCCAGCAGCCTGGGCACGCAGGTGAAAAAATGCGGCTGTATGGCGCGCAAATCGCCTTCTTCTCCGCCCAGGTTTTCGGTATTGGTGTAAGAAACGCTGGCGCCTGCAAAGGTGTACAGGTAGGTGGCCACACGCTCGTACACGTGGCTCACCGGCAGGAAGCTCAGCACGCGGTCGCCGGCCACAATGGGCGCCATAGCGCGCACGGTTTCCACATTGTACACAATATTGCGGTGACTCAGCATCACGCCCTTGGGGTTTCCGGTGGTACCGGAAGTATAGATGATGGTAGCAAGATCGTCGGGCTTTATCTGGGCCCGATACGTTTGGAGCTCGGAAAAATCCGACACTGCCGGGGCCAGAAAACTTGTCCAGGCTCTTGCGCCGGGCTGTGGCTCAAAGGTGAATACTTCCTGCAGGCCCGGAAGTTTTTCCTTGGCCGTGATCACTTTTTGCAGCAGATCTCCATCGCCCACTATGCAGTATTTGGTTTCTGATTCGTTCAGAATGTACTCGTATTCCCGGGAGCTGATGGTAGGGTACATGGGAATGTTGATCACCCCTATCTGGAGCATGGCATAATCCAGGGCTACCCATTCCGGGGTGGTTTGGTACACGGCTGTGGCCACTTTATCGCCCGGGCGAAGCCCAAGGCGCAGCAAGCCGAGTGCGGCACGGTTGGCCAGCAATAGCATGTCGCGACTGGAGAGATAGGTCCATTGGCCGTTTACTTTGCGACCAAAAGCTTTTTCAAGCGGGTATTTTTCAGCTTGTTCGAGCAGGTAATCGAAGAGGCGTTTATCAAACATATTTTTACAGGCTGGGTGTTAAGGAGCCTGCAATTTCTGAAAAGCGATGAGAAAGGAGGAACTTTTTTTTAAAAATATCGCTCCTCCAGCACCTTCATGTGGTGCGCCTGATGGCCAATAATGATGAAAAACAAGGCCCGCACCGATACCTTCCAGTTGCTGGCGGTAAGCAGGAAGTTGGACTGTTCTTCGGTACATTGGTCGAGCAGGAAAAGGGTGTTTTCCCGCACGGCCTTCCATTCTTTCAACAGGTCTTTGATGCTGCGCCCGTCTACGTTGGCTTCTTCCATCCAGAAATCCTGGTTAAACCCTGGCAATGCGGCCCGGTCGCCCCGGATACCCCACAGCGCCCGGAACGCGAATACCCGCTCGGCATCAATAAGGTGGATCAGCAATTGTTTGATGGTCCATTTGCCGGGCTCGTAGGCATAGTTGCCTTTTTCCTCCGGCATAGCGCCAAATATCTGTTGAGCTTCCCGGAAAGATTTTTTCAGCAAGCTCTTTGCCGAGCTGCGCGGAGGCACTGCCTTGATGTATCCCTCATAAAACGGGGCGTATTCCCCTTTTTTCGGACGCTTCATGTTTAATGTGGGGAATTGGGTTAATGTGGGGAATGTGGGGAATGGAGGGGAATCAGGAGCGGGCGAGTTTGGTCATGAACCAGACTTCGAAGGAGGTGTAAACGATGTAGCACCAAAGGAAAATACCCACAAACCACTGGTTGGTGGGTTGGGCGATTTGCTGGTAGAGGAACAATACCGCCAGGGCCACGACCATTTTTCCAAAAACAGACACGGACACCAGGTTGGTGAACGCATTGCGGTTTTTACTGCCTGCCGCGCTTTTGCCGGCATAGTACAACCCCACGCAAATTAGCACAAACAAAGCGATGGAAATGCCGGAGAACACAGCGTGCTCCTGCGCCTGCACCGCCAAAAAATGAAGGCCCGCCAACACCAGGCCGGTGAGCGCTGAAACAATCAGGAGTTTTTGAAAAAAGGAAGAAGGGGACATACGATCTACGATCTACGACTTACGATTTGCGACTTACGGTAGACGGCCTACGGTGGACGGCGTGCCACGATGCCCGGCCTTTCCTGAGTTGTCATCCCGAGAATCGGGACCTACACAAGCCGGGCTTTATGGTTACTCCTGGCTAGGTCATTTCCCTGGAGCCCGGCTTGTGTAGGTCCCGAGTTTCGGGGTGACAACCCAAGATGAGCTTGGCATCGTGGCACGCCGTCCACCGTAAGCCGTCCACCGTAGGCCGTAAGCCGTCCACCGTAAGCCGTCTACCGTCTACCGTCATTTAACAGCTGTTTATACAGGGCATACAGGGATGCGGCCAGAAAAAAAATAGTCAGAAACACGGCCCAGGTGGGGCGTTCCAGGTGCATTTTCTGGTCAAGCCATTTACCTATGAACACCCCGGCAAGGCAGGCGCCCAGTAGCTGGAATGCCATACCGCCGTATTTGGCGGTGGCTTTAATTGCGGACTTCCGCCGTTCCTGTGGCGACAGCTTTGGCTGCGGTTCCGGTGCCATCGTTCGCTGTTTTGGTATCGAAATGCTTTACTGTGCCATTAGCAGTGCCGCCGGATTCCATCTTGCAGGCAACATTGAATTTGGCGCCGCTTTGTACCACCAGTTTGTTGGTGGTAACGTCTCCGTCCACCTCCGCGGTTTCTCGCACATTGAGCAATTCCGAAACATGGAGCTGCCCTTTGAAACGGCCCTCGATAACAGCATTCTGGCAACGAATTTCGCCTTCCACGGCGCCGGTAGGACCTATGATGACTTTACTGTTGCAGCTGAGCTTGCCTTTAATGGTACCGTCAACCCTCAGATCGCTGTCGCAGCGCACGGTTCCTTCTATTACAGTACCCTTCACCAGGGCATTCAACGCGCCGGCAGGGGAGGTTGCTACCGTTTTCTTGGAGTCTTCTGATTCTTTTGATGAGCCAAACATAACGCAGGTATCGGTTGGGGAGCTTTTTCCGGATGTATTCTCCGGACAGCTCTTTGATGAGAGGATGGCAAAAATGAAAAAAATTCCCGGCGCAACCAAGCAACCGGGAATTTTTTATCCACAGGACTGCTGTGGCAGACTGCCCCAAATTAGAAACTTGGGCAGTACACCCCACGACGCTCTGGTCCACAGATCTTGTAGATCAGGGAGAACTCGAATGCACCGTTACCGTTGGTGGCGGTATTCAGGTTAGAGGTGTTAATATCGTAGCTGAAGCCGATGTTGAACTGCTCGTAGTCGAAGCGGGTGCTCACTATAAGGGCATCCATCAGCTTGGCATCGTTAAGTTTGTTGGCTACGCGTGCCCACAGACCAAACTGGAAAGCCTGGTTGTAGCGGCGGCTGTTGCCGAGCAGGAACTTGAAGGAGTTACCCACATTCACCTGCCAGGATGGACCCTGGAAGAAGGTTACCACACCAGGGTTCAGGCCGAACTTCTGAGAGGTCATGAATTCACCACCCGCGTGGAAGGTAAATTTGCTGTACAGCGGAATGTTGGCGTTTTCGAACGACTGGTTAGCGCGGTTCAAGTGGCTGAAGGCGCCGCCGAAGTAGAAGTTCGTTTCCTTGCTCAACACGCTGAACCACAGGATACCGGCAGACAGATCAGCGAACAGGAAGCTTGGGTCGTCAATGACTTCAGCCAGTGATGGGTCATTGTTAAAGCCACCGTTGCCATCATGTTGGCTTGGCCACTGAAGGTTGTAGCTTTTGATGCTGCGGTTGCTCAAGCCTACGTCGGCGCCAAACACGAGGTAGTGCGCTTTTTTGCGGTAGCC
>JADZFI010000116.1 GCA_020850025.1 Saprospiraceae bacterium | reverse complement strand
CAAACGGATGCCATTGCCAAAAGGGTAGAAGCATGGCTTAGAGAGCAGCCGGAGGTGGTGCGCACTTTCACCACGGTGGGTTTTAACAATAAATCCTTTGGCCTTAGTTCGCCTAACGTTGCCGAAATTCAGGTCTTTTTAACGCCCTATGGCAGCAAAAGACAGGAGCTTACTCCTGTTTTCGCCCGGAAAACAAAAGTGAAACTGGAGGAGATTGTTGCCGGCGCCCGAATAAAGACCAATCCTATTGATATTCTTGGTTTGTCTTTTTCCCCAATTGAGGTCATGCTCAACGGCCCTAATCTCGACAGCCTTTTGGCTTTGTCTGAAAGGGTTAAAAAAGAAATGGAGGAGGTGCCCGGGTGTGTGGAAGTAGGCGCCACGGTGGAAGGCGGCAATCCGGAAGTGAAAGTGGAAGTAAACCGGCAGCGCATGGCCGATTATGGCCTGGCCATGGCGCAAGTGGGATTAACGCTTCAAACGGCATTTAGTGGAAACACAGACGCCAGATTTCGCGACGGCGAGTACGAGTATCCCATCCGTATTGCCCTGGATGCATTCGATCGGCGAAGCGTGGAAGACATTAAAAGCTTGTCATTTGTGAACCCTCTCGGGAGTACGGTATATCTCAAGCAGTTTGCAGAGGTAAAACAGGGAGCGGCTCCAACCCGTCTTGAGCGCAGAGACCGAACCACTTCTCTGATGCTGACTGCCCAGGTAATAGGTCGCCCCAACGGTACGGTCACCAGAGAGATAAAGGCTCGGCTCGATAAATTATCGCTGCCCCCCGGCACCCAGATCAAGTATGGTGGCGATTTGAAGCGGCAGCAGCAGGCCATAGGTAGTCTCGGCTTTGCCCTTTGGACCTCCCTTTTGCTTGTTTACCTGATCATGGTGGCACTTTACGACAACTGGGTGTATCCGATGGTGGTATTGGTATCTATCCCGCTTTCCATTATTGGCGCATTCCTGGCCCTGGCCCTGGCAGGTGAAAACCTGACGGTGTTTACCGGTTTGGGTTTGCTCATGCTGATTGGTCTGGTGGGGAAAAATGCCATTCTGGTAGTGGATTTTGCCAACCAGTTGCGGGAAGAAGGCATGGAATTGAAAAAGGCCTTGCTCAAAGCCACTAAACTGCGCTTTCGGCCGGTTTTGATGACCAATATTGCTATGGTGATCGGTTTGCTGCCCATTGCTTTTGCTCAGGGCTCGGGCGCCGACTGGAAAAACGGCCTCGCCTGGGCCATCATTGGAGGCTTGAATTCGTCCATGTTCCTGTCGCTGATTGTGGTGCCCGTGGTGTACTGGATGTTCGACCGGGTGCTGGAAAAATTCGGGTTGAACAAGCGGGAAAAAATTGAGCTGACAGAATAAAGCCATGCCGCCGGACAAACCATACAATTGGAAAAACGCAACGTTTTCAGGATTTTACCAGCAGAAACACTTCCCGGGAGCACCTACATGCTCTACTCTGGTCAACGGCTCGGTGCTGGCACAATCCGTTTTTGAGGTGACTTTGTAATACCTCTACCCCTTATTTCCTTCCTTTTTTTGCTTTTTTTGTGATTTTTGTGCAAGTCGGCGCAATTTTCGCTATATGTTTTTTGTCGACTGTTGGACTTGTTGACATTGGACCTTGGACTTGTTATGTAAGTGGCTGTAAATCATGCTCTTGCAGAATCAAATCCATTGTCCGATGTCTAATTATCCAGCGCCCAATGTCAACAAGTCCGGTTGTTATCCAGTAATCTATAGTCATAAATCTTCCATGAATCGAATTCTACTCCAGCTGGTTTCTGTTATTTGTATTCAGGCATTGGCTTTCGCAGATAATGGCGGAAACAACCCGCTGCGCTTTCCTCTCGCAGATACCATTCCGCCTGTACTCAACTGTCCGGCATCACAAACCATTATGCTGCAAGCCGGGGAGTGCGATACCATATTAAACTATCAGGTTACAGCTACCGATGATCAGGGACAGGCCATTGTGATTCAACTCTCCGGGCCTGCTTCCGGCTCTGTTTTTCCGAGAGGTGCAAGTACTTGCGTGTTTCTGGCCACTGATTTGGCGGGTAATACTGCCACCTGCGCTTTTACTTTTACGGTAGAAGATCTGGATGCCATTTTGACGTGCAACGATGTTTACTGGTTGCCGCTTATCGGGGCCAATTGTACCGGCAGTATTTTGCCACAAGCAGTATTGGAAGGCGGTCCTTATGGTTGCTGGAACCGGTTTGTGGCCGAAGTGGATAAAGTACCTCCCTTTGGAGGCGGCCCATGGGTGCCAGCAGATTTTAATGCTTCCGATGAGGGAAAAACCTACCAATACCGCATCACGGATATGGACAACGGCAACCGGTGCTGGGGTAATGTGAATGTCCGGGATGTTGCCGGCCCAGAACTTCAATGCCAGCATCTGACGGTTTCCTGCATGGAACCCAATCTGGATCCCGTGTTTTTGCGCGACAGCCTGGGCTTGGCAGGCGGTGTGCCATCGGCAAGTGATGCCTGCGGGATGGCCACGCCACCCACCTTTGTGGATATTCAAACGGATAACTTCAATTGCGACTCTGCCTTTTCAAAGGTCGTACACCGAAGATGGCAAACCACAGATGACAACAACAACACCAGCACCTGTGTGCAGTTGATCAGGCTGGTACGCCCTACCCTCGATGATGTCCTCATACCTGGTGAACGACAGCTTTCCTGCCCGGATAACGACCTGTCGATCTCTGAAACCGGAGCTCCTTATATCGTACACAATGGCCGGACCTACAACATGGATGAGCATGGCCTGATTTGCGACATTACAGGAACGTACCAGGATTTTCTACTGAACTTACCCTGTGGCGACAGACGAGTGAGGCGTGTTTGGGAGCTGTTCGATTTCTGTACAAGCATCACCAAGGGAGTCCTGGTTCAGGATATTTTTCTGGTGGACAATTCCAAACCCATAGTGTCGTGCCCGGGTAATGTACTGGTTTCGGTGAATGCTGATACCTGTTATGGTTGGGTAAACCTCCCGGATGTAGTGCTGGATGATGAATGTTCCCCTGTAAACGGTTTTAATGCCTTTTGGCTTGAAAACGGACTAACGAAGAACCTGCAGGGCTTCCTGAGCACCTTCCCGGGCAACAACCTTCAGGATTATGACACACTTGGTGTCATGGGTTCGGCATATATGCCAATCGGGACAACTGTGATGAGTTATGTGGCAGAAGACAGTTGTGGCAATCTCGGCGATTGCACCTTCTTACTTACGGTAGCCGACATGGATAACCCTGAAGCCAGGTGTGATACTTTACCCAAAGTATTTCTGTCGGAGGAAGGGCTGGCGGTAATTGGAGCCGGTATTTTTGACAACGGTTCTACAGACGCCTGCACGGATTCGCTTTCCTTTAAAGTCAGATTCCAGAATATCACGGCCTGTATGTTCGATACCCTCTGGACGGATTCATTGCGCTTTTGTTGTCTGGATCAGGCAGACACCGTAGAAGCCATACTCCGGGTATACGATATCCCTGTGCCCTCCGGGGAGGTGGCGGAAAGTTATGGTGCAGGGCATTATACGGATTGTGCGTTGCGGATTTTGGTGGAAGACCTCAATCCGCCGCTTTGCGTGGCGCCACAAAACCTGATAGTCAGCTGCGAGGACTTTGACCCAACCCTGGAGGATTACGGCATCATTACGTCTGCTACTTGCTCGGTAGATTCCATTGTACTGGAGGTGGACTACACGCAGTTCGATACGGTTTGCAGTCGTGGAACCATAGTCCGGATTTTCAAAGTGTACGACGAAGAAGGCAATGAAGGAGGGTGCGCGCAGGCCATTACAGTGGATTTTAGAGAGGATTATTTTGTGAAATTCCCCGATGATGTGATCGTTACAGCTTGCGACGGTACAGGACAATATGGAGCGCCGGAACTTCAGGTGAACGGCTGCGGTGATTTTGAAATTACCTACACTGACGAGATTTTCACAGTTGTTCCGGACGCCTGCTACAAAATAGACCGTACCTGGAAAATCATCAATCGCTGCGCTTACAATCCATCGCAGCCTCTAATTAAGGTTCCGAACCCAAATCCCAGCCCGATTAATAACCATTCCAGTAATCTTATCGGAGCGATTGTGTCCAAATGCGGCACACCGGGCGCCTGGATGCCTTCCATTGTGCGCATAAACCCTTCAGATCCGTCGCCCACCAACTACTGCGTCTTTTACAGCGATTCGACCAATGGGTATGAATACAAACAAATCATAAAGGTCATTGATTCGCAAGCGCCCACAGGCACCTATACGGTCCCTGAATGCAGCAACCAAAACTGGACCACCTCTAATAACCCCTTGTTTTGGAACGAAACTTACTGGTGGGATGATACCCTCCAACAACACGACCTTTGTGAAGAACCGCTTGAATTGAGTATAGTAGCCTCCGACCTCTGTATCGGTGCGGATGTTGATGTAGCGTTTTTGCTTTTCATGGACCTCGACGACAATCAGACCCAGGAAACCGTAGTGGTTTCTACCAGCCTTGGCGCTGCCGGGCTGGGTTGGAACAATGTTCGATTCAATAACGTCGGCACGCCAAACTTCAGCGGCGGCACCTCCCGTGCTTTTGATGCCAGGCCCGTGCCCGCCAACCAGAAAATGGGTTTTGCGCTGGAAACAACCGTTTCCGGCAACCAGCTCACTGCCAAAGTGCGCTGGAATACCGAAGAGGATCCCAACACTTATTTCACCCCGGAACTGCCGCACGGGAAACACCGGATCGTTTGGATTATTACCGATAACTGCTCCAACGAGAAATCTTATGAGTACAATTTCACCATCAAGGACTGTAAGGCTCCAACAGTATCGTGCAAGGCACAGGCGCTTACCCTGCATATCGGCGCCACCAATACCGTGGAGGTAGAGATTGCAGATGCCCTGGACTACACAGAGGATAATTGCACGCCGGACTCCTTGATTGCCCTCAGCATGCGGAAATGCGGAACTGGCTCAGGATTTCCTTTAAATGCAGAAGGCAACCCGATTTCCAGTGTAACTTTCAACTGTGACGATCTGGGAACGCAGTGTGTGCAGATTTGGGGCCGCGACAAAGCGGGAAATCTTAACTCTTGCGATTATCAGGTCATTATTGCAGATAATTCAGACCGTTGTTCGGGCTCGTTCAACGGCGTTTATGGTCATATCAGAAATGAAACAGGTGTTGGCATTGCCGATGTAAGCGTTGGATTGGAGTCCACCAGTCCCTTACAGCCGCCATTTTTTGGCAACCCCGGGCTTACTGATAGCCTCGGGTATTACGAAATACCAGGTTCCGGCGGATTGCCGCTTTCCTGGGATGTAGTGCCGGAGCGCGACGATAATCCGCTCAATGGAGCCTCCACCTTCGATCTGGTGCTGATCTCCAAACATATTCTGGGACTGGAGATCTTGAATTCGCCCTACAAAATGATTGCGGCAGATGCCAACAGGAGCGGTTCCATTACCACTTTTGATATTGTGGAATTCCGCCGCCTCATTCTTGGCATTTACAATGAATTGCCGAACAACACCAGCTGGCGATTTGTGGATTCCAGCTTTGTATTCCCCAATCCGCAGAATCCGTTTCAGACCGGATTCCCGGAAAAAACTCCTCTTACAGGAATTAAACCGTACAATTTCATTGGGATGAAGGTGGGCGACGTCAACCTTTCTGCCATCCCCAATGCCCAGGCGCCGGCCTCAGAGCGCTTTGCCGGGCAGGTCTATTTCGAGCTACAGGATCGTCTGGTGCAGGAAGGAGAAGAATTGCTCCTGCCCATTCAGGCCGCCGAGCTTCTGGATGGCTGCCAGCTGACCCTGGAAGCTGCCGGGCTCGATTTGCTGTCGGTTATTCCAGGCGATGATATGCGGGAAGAGCAATTTGCCCTCTTCCCCCGTGCCATGACCATGGCCTGGGAAACGGGTGGCAAGGCGCAATTTATCCTGCAGGCGCGAGCGCAACGCACAGGCTGGTTGCACGATATGTTGCAGGTGAGCGACCGGATTACCCCGGCGGAGGCGTACAAGCCCGGCTTGTCGGCACGTGAAAAGCAACGGGTAGCCCTGCGTTTTGAGCATCCGGAAGAAAAACTGGTCTTGTACCAAAACCAACCTAATCCGTTTGATCAGCGCACCAATATCCGGTTCTACCTGCCATCGGCCGGACCGGCAACCTTGAAGGTGCTGGACAGCCACGGCAAGCTGGTGTGGTCCCAAAGCGGTGATTTCTCCAAAGGCACTCACAACATTGAGTTAGACCTTGGCAAGATCAGCGCAGCAGGCGTGCTGTATTATCAGATTGAAACGGAGCAGGGCGCGGCGGCCGGTAAAATGGTGCGGATATAACTCAATCCTCGTCTCTCACGATCACCTCCCGGCTTTTGCTTTCGGCGAGGAGCATCTCTTTTTGTTGCTGGCGTTGCACGCGGGCAACTACCACAATGCTGGCCTCGTACAGACCGTAGAGCGGAATGGTCACGAGCGTTTGCGATACCACATCGGGTGGGGTGATGATGGCTGCTACAATGAGAATGATGACAAAGGCTATCCGGCGGTTTTCGCGCAGCAAGGTCGGACCAACGAGTCCGATCTTGGCCAGGAAATAAGCCAGAATTGGCATTTCAAAGATCAGTCCGGTGGGTAGCGTGAACATGGTCATGTACGTCACGTAGGAATCGAGCGTGGGCGACACCTCCAGACCCTCCAGTGTATAACCAGCCAAAAAGCTGATGGAAAACGGTGCGATGACGAAATAACCAAACGACACACCCAGCAGGAAAAGCCCGGTGCAAACCCCAACCACACCCCGTACGGCCCGCTGTTCACTCTCCAGCAATCCGGGCTTTACAAACTTCCAAAATTCCCAGAAAATAAAGGGAAATGCCCCAATGATACCCAGCCAGAACGACACATACAAGTGCTGCATCAATACCTCCCCCAACTGTCGTGTGATCAGGTTGAACACCGGTGGGGTAAAGCACATGGCATCGCCTGCGCCGCTCCAGTGAGAAAAACTGCACAGCAGCCGATAGGTGATAAAATCGGCGTTCCTCGGACCGAAAATGAGGGTATTGAAAACAAAGTCCTTGTTCAAAAAGCAAACCACCCCAACTACTGCAATAGCCAGCGCCGAACGCAGGAGATGTACCCGCAATTCGGCAATATGGTCGAAGAACGACATCTCTGCTCTTTCTTGTTCGTGCATCTGATCGAGCGGCATAGCAGGCAGGGTTGAATAGTTTGAATAGTACCGGCGGGTTCAGCCGCCGAGGTTTGAGGGGTTTGAATGGTACCGGCGGGTTCAGCCGCCGTTTGAAAAGTCAGGTTCCCCTTAGACCGCGCAAAGGTAAAAAGTTAAGCGCCCAAGTGTGGGAATTGACAAAAAGTAAATGCGTTATTCAGTGGTTAATGGTCGCATTCCCTGATTTGTTGGATATTTGGGAGGAAAAGGCGCGAACATGAAGGCGCTGACACGAAGGCACAAAGACGCGAAGGCTCGAAGTTTTATAGTGTCGGGGCGACTGCAGTCACCCCGACACTATAAAGCCCATCCCCTGCCGAACGCCACTCGCACACTCAAACACGCACACACTCGAACACTTTTGCATGAAATTTCCGCTACTCATTTGTTTGCTCCTGACGTGCTTCAGTATTCAGGCACAGAAACTTTACCGGGCAAATCACCGCTTTTTGGAGGCTGGGGTCTACCTCGGTGCGGCTAATTACGCCGGTGATGTTGCTCATTCCTTTTTTGAGCCCTCCGAAACGCATTTGAGTTACGGGGGATATCTGCGGTATTTTATTGCGGAGCGGTTTTCCGTCCGCACGCAGGTGTACGCTGGCGCCATTTCGGGAGAAGATGCCCATGCTTCGGACGATGCCCAGCGCGCCAGGAGCTTGCGGTTCGGTACCGACATACTGGAGCTGGCGGTGCTGGGCGAATGGCACCCGCTGGGTTTGTACCGGTATAAGGATGTGGGCGTGCGTCGTTTTTTTGTGTCGCCCTACCTGTTTGCGGGGGCGGCAGGGGTATTTGGCGGCGCCAAAACCGAGTATTACGGCGCTCCTGCAGAGGGATCGAAAGTGCTCGCTGCGCCATTGCCGGAATCCGGGCCTAATCAAAAATTTCTGGCCGCGCCCCTCGGCATCGGTTGTCGGGCCCAAATCAACGAAACCATCATACTCGGACTCGACGCCGGGGCCCGGATGGTGTTTTCCGACAAACTCGATGGCGTGCACCTGAACGGGAATCCGGACAACAACGACTGGTATTTTTTCGGGGGCATGAGTATTTCTTTCATATTGAGCAGCGCAAAAAAACGCTGGTAATTTTCCGGCCGGTATCTTTGGCCGCCAAATCAGCCTTTTCGCATGCAAAACGGGTATTTGCTGGGTTTCATAGCGCTTTACCTACTGGGCACCCTGGCCATCGGCTGGTGGGCCTCAAGGCGTGTCAAGACTACTGCCGACTTCGTGATGGCCGGCAAGGGGCTGCCCATGTTTATGGTAGCCTGTGCCTTGTTTGCCACCTGGTTCGGTTCGGAAACCGTGCTGGGTGCCGGCTCGGAATTTGCCGAACACGGACTGCTGGGCGTTATTGAAGACCCCTTCGGCGCGGCGCTTTGTTTGTTGCTGGCGGGCTTGCTCGTGGCCCGGCCATTGTGCCATCTTAAAATCCTGACGTTCAACGATTTCTACCGGATTCGATTTGGCAAAACGGCAGAGCTCACTTCTGCGGTGGTGATGGTGCCCTCCTATTTCAGCTGGATTGCGGCCCAGATAGTGGCCCTGGCCATTGTGCTGGAGGCCGTGAGCGGTATGGAGCGGGAATGGGGTGTGCTGCTTTGCACCACACTGGTGCTCTTATACACCTATGTGGGGGGCATGTGGTCGGTGGCGATCACCGATTTTGTACAAACCATTGCCATTATCCTTGGCTTGCTGGTGTTAACCGTGAGCATGGTGATGCAGGTGGGCGGTTGGGGACAGATGGTGGCGGCAGCGCCTCCTGATTTTTTCCAGTTTTTCCCTGATCCCGAACCGGGAAAAGTCATTCACTGGTTTGCTGCCTGGATGACCATAGGCCTGGGCAGCGTGCCGCAGCAGGATGTTTTTCAGCGGGTCATGGCGGCCAAAAATGTGCGGTCATCCGTTTGGGCCTGTTATGCCTCCTCCTTCATGTACCTCAGCATTGCCATGATGCCGCTCATCATTTGTTATTGTGCGCGGCTGCTGTATCCGGAGTTGCTGGAAGGAGATACCCAGATGATCATTCCCACCATGGTTTTGCAGCACAGCGGACTGGCCATGCAGATATTCTTTTTTGGCGCCCTGATTTCAGCCATTTTGAGCACCTGCAGCGGGGCCATGCTGGCGCCGGCCACGGTGATTGGGGAAAATCTGGTTAAGCCGGTATTTAAAAACATCTCGGATGCGCAACTTTTGCGGATCATGCGCATTTCACTGGTGGGCGTGGCCCTGGTGACCGGCATGATGGCGCTCTCCCGCAACAATATTTTTGAACTGGTGGGAGAATCATCGGCTTTCAGTCTGGTATCGCTCTTTGTACCGCTCATTGCCGGTTTGTACTGGAAAAAGGCGACCGGAGTAGGGGCCATTGCTTCCATGCTCACCGGGCTGCTGGTGTGGTTCATAGCCAACTGGGGCTTTCCGCCATTGGTGGAATCAGGACAATACAGTGGCGGCCTGCTGCTGGCCCTCGAAACCCCGGCCATCATTTGGGGGCTGCTGGCCAGTTTTCTGGCCATGTGGATAGGCAGTTATTGGGGAAAACCGGAATCTGAAGCACTAAACAAGCCTTAAATGGCCATATACATACCATGAACATTGACAAATCCGACGCGCTCAAAATAGTCCTCGAACTGGTCTGGTGGCTCCTGACCGCCCTGATCGCCTGGCTGGTGCTGCGCCCCATCTACAAAGCCATGTACGTTTGGCCTTTTGAGGTTTGGAACGTCATTTTCGTGGTGACGCTTGTTACCCTCACACGATATGTTTTTCTGTTGCAACACACTTTTGTTGCCAAACGGCAGGTGTTGAAAATTGTGTTGCTCCTGCTCATGTTCCCGTTCACTTTTGTGCTCATTGATCACCTCAACGAATTCCTTAACTACATCGATGAACGCACCTGGGAACCCCTGGTTGGCCACTTGCCCACTGCCCAGCAGCCTGCCATTCAGGAATATATCTGGCGCGAAATGCTCTTTTTCGGCGTAGGCAGCATCATTGCCGCCCCCGTTTTTGCCGGCCGCATGATGCTCTCCATCTGGCGCCAGAGAAACCGGGGAACGGTTTGACGACTTACGATTTACGACTTGTTCCGATTCTCGGGATGACGACTCAGGACGAGCTGGGCATCGTGACTCGGCCACAGGTCGCAAATCGCAAATCGCAAGTCGTAAGTCGTATGTCGTAAGTCGTATGTCGTAAGTCGCCCGAGTTCCCTACTGATAAAAAATTTGGAAAATTTTTTATCAGTAGGGAACTCACGCGCACCCCTCTTGCGTTGTGTTGGTTTTACGGTGACCTTTGCAGTCCCGAATTTAAACCTTATTCTCTATGGCTAACTTAACCTACAAGGCAAACGGTGCGCAGAGCCGGATCTTTGAGCAGGAGTTTATCCCCCTGCTGGATGCGGTGTATGCGTTCTCCTATCGCCTGACAGGCGACAGGACCCAGGCGGATGATCTTGCGCAGGAAACATTCCTGAAGGCATGGCGCTTTATTGAGCGCTACACGGCCGATACGAACGCCAAAGCATGGCTGTTCCGCATTTGCCGCAATGCCTTTATCAATGACTGGCGCAGCCGCCAAACACAACCGCGTACCCGCGACATTGACGATCCGGCCGTGCGCATGCTTCCCGTGGCAGAAACGCCGCACAACGAACGCATGGGCGATGAGGTGATGCTGGCCATCAACTCCCTGTCTGATCATTTCCGAACGGTGATCCTCCTCGATCTGGAAGATTTCACCTACGAAGAAATCGCGGCTATCCTGGACGTCCCGATCGGTACTGTACGTTCACGCCTGCACCGCGCGCGCAATATCCTGGCTAAAAAACTCCAGGTATACGGCCGCTCCATGGGCTACAATGTGCAGGATCATGAAGATTCCGACGATGCCCCCACTGCGGTATAGAAAAAAGGTTTGTCCACCGGCGGTTTGACACTGCTGTCTGCGACAAACCTTTTGCTTTTACTGTGATTAATGTGATTTTGGTGATTTGAATGATGCAAGAACTTGATTTCGACATGATGAAAATCCAGCTTCATTCAAACCCATGCAACGTTGATCAGAAAACCACCAACCTCCAAATTTCAACATTACTATGTCATTCACCCGTCAGCATTTTACAGCAGGTCAGCAGGCTTCCGTTGCCTGCTCCTTCCCATGGTTGATTCGCTCCACAGAGTCCGCAAACCATTGGCAGTTCGCATTTATATGTCCAGGCTCGGTTGGCACCCGCAGCGGACAATGTGAACAGCCCGGCTCAGGTGTATCGAGTTGGCCGGGAGGCAGCACCCCCGGCGGTAAAATGCCGGCACAATTTTTTGTCAGCATGAAAAACGCACGTAAAACAAGCGGCATAGCCGTCAGCGACAAGTTTGAAGTCGCCAACATTTCTCCGAACGATCCGGTCAATCACGAAAATCCGGTATTTGCCCAAAAACCAGGCCCCCGACCACCCGACTCTCCCGAAGTAGCATCCCTGCGCGCCCTGCTCAAAGCCAACCTATCGCGCGAAACTGCCCCCAAGGCCCTTCTAGAACGTATTCGAAACCGAATACACGATCACAGGGATTAATTCCATTTTTACACTATTTACTGCTACGCCGGAGAGATCATGGTATCGCTCCGGCGTTTTTTGTTTCGCGCAGATTTGTTTCGCACAGATTTTACACAGATTGGTTGCACAGATTTTACACAGATTTTGCAGGTGTCCTCATCCCGTTCGGCATAAGGCAAGCGCCACCTGGGATGACACATATAATCGAACCAGTTCCAGACTTGCCACCATTTCATGGTGAATCGGCAATTGGAGAAGTCTTCCTTTCTTACTTAATCCTTAGGTAAATATCTTGCGGGTATCCATTTCTCGCCGGGCTTGGATTTCATCATTCGACTTTTTGTGAAGCCTCCGAAGCAGATCATATCCTCCCCTTCTTCTATATTCGTTAGTTTTAAATAGTAGATTTCATTGTCTTTGATCCGAAAAACGAGGTAGTATCTAAGAAGACATCGTAAGCAAGAACTTT
>JADZFI010000115.1 GCA_020850025.1 Saprospiraceae bacterium | reverse complement strand
GATGAAGTGTGGGCAAAGGCGGAAATGATCATGAAAGTGAAAGAGCCTATCAAGGAAGAATACGCTCGTTGCCGTGAAAACCAGCTGATTTTTACCTACTTCCACTTTGCATCCAGCGAAGAGCTTACGCGCGCCATGATCGGCAGCAAAGCTATTTGCCTGGCCTACGAAACCGTAGAAACCAAAGACCGCCAACTCCCGCTGCTCATTCCTATGTCGGAAGTAGCCGGCCGTATGGCCATTCAGGAAGGCGCCAAATACCTGGAAAAACCGGTTAAAGGCCGCGGCGTATTGCTCGGTGGCGTTCCAGGGGTTCCCCCAGGTAAAGTATTGGTCATTGGAGGTGGTATTGTGGGTACCCAGGCAGCCAAAATGGCTGCAGGCCTCGGCGCCATGGTCACCATCCTTGATGTAAATCTGACCCGCCTCCGCTACCTCAGCGATGTGATGCCTGCTAATGTGGTGACGGAGTACTCCAACGAATACAATATCCGTCGCCTCATTCAAACCCACGACCTTGTAGTAGGTGCAGTGCTGCTGCCAGGCGCCAAGGCGCCTAACCTCATTACCCGCGACATGCTTAAACTCATGCGTCCGGGCACAGTTGTGGTCGACGTGGCAGTAGACCAGGGAGGTTGTATCGAAACGACCCGCCCAACCACACACGCAGACCCTACCTATATTATTGATGATGTAGTGCACTATTGCGTGGCCAACATGCCTGGCGCCGTGCCGTTCACATCCACCGTGGCACTCACCAATGCTACGCTCCCATACGCCCTGCAACTGGCCGAAAAAGGCTGGCAAAAAGCCTGCGCTGAAAATGCTGAGCTCAAACTGGGCCTCAACGTGGTTGGCGGCAAGGTGGTGTATAAAGGCGTTGCAGACGCATTCGGACTCCCGCTTCATTCGGTAGATTCCGTTATGAAGTAAGACAGGGCAGTATCCATAAGGATTTGGTTAACTTCCCAAAAGTTTTAAACTTTTGGGAAGTTTTTATTTTTATAACCAAAGCTTTGCGTCATTTGCCTCCACTTCACCTCAACAGCCATTGCTATGAAGTACTTTATTCTGCTGCTCAAGCTGGCCATTTTTACCGTTCTGGTACTCATCCGACTGGGGGAGTGGGATATTTCTCGCTTGTACAACTGGTCGAAATACCGCAATGCGTTCGAATTCTACGTCACGACGCTTGCAAGTATTGCGATCTTCCTGATGTTGCTGGATTTTATCCAGTTCGCCGTAACCCGCTGGTATCGTCGAAGGCACAACATCATACGCGACGACAATTTTATCATTGGAGTAGGCCAGATTTATCAGCTCCTGCTGGTCATCGGTGTGGTGGTAGGATTGCTCTCCCTTTTCCGCATTGACGTTCGGCAACTATTCACTTCACTTTCCATCATTTTTGCCGGTATTGCCATCCTCACCAAGGATTACATTACCAATATGATCAACGGGATGATCATTACCTTCTCAGGTCAGTTAAGTATCGGGGATAACGTCAGGATTGGCCAACATCGGGGAAAGATCATTGATATAACCCTGCAGAACATCCACCTGCTGAATGACGACGATGATATCATCTACATCCCCAATGCGATGCTGCTCATCATCGAGGTGGTCAATTACACCAAGCGGGAAATAAAGCGTTCCAGCATTGAATTTGACATCGATCTAAAGCATCTGAAAAATGTGGAAGAGATGGAAGTGCTGCTGATCGATACCATCAGCCCTTTTGCAGAGCAAATTCAGCCTGATTCCTATTATCTTCGAATTGCCGAGGTTAAAAGGGACATGGTGTCCATGAAGTTCCAATACATACTTAAAGAACCCAACAAGGAGCTCGACCGGCAGATTCGTCGAAAGGCCATCCGGCGACTGGTGGAGATTATCAGTGCTCGTGAAAAAGTGGCCGACCAAATTCCTGATTTACCGGACTTACCCGGCCATGCCGTTATTTAAAAAAACAATATGAACCGCCTGCAATACGAAACCTCCCCATATCTGCTTCAACACGCTCATAACCCGGTAGACTGGTATGCCTGGAAACCGGAAGCCTGTGAGCGGGCAATGGCCGAACAAAAACCTATTCTGGTGAGCATAGGGTACAGCACCTGTCACTGGTGCCATGTCATGGAGCGAGAATCCTTCGAAGACGAAGCGGTTGCCGCTTTCATGAATGAGCACTACATTAATATTAAGGTAGACCGCGAGGAACGCCCCGATGTGGATGCTGTTTATATGGAGGCCTGCCAGATATTGACGGGCAGCGGGGGCTGGCCTTTGAATTGTTTCCTGACCCCGAATGGGAAGCCATTTTATGCAGGCACTTATTATCCTCCCCGCCCGGCTTATAACCGGCCATCCTGGATGCAATTGCTGCAACACCTGGCCAATATCTGGGATCAACAGCGCGACACTGCATTGAACCAGGCAGAGCGTTTGTTGAACAATATTCAGCGCAACGACGGGGTCTTTATCAACCTGTCTGGGGATGGGCAGCAAGTTGCTCCGGATCCCGATCTGCTTTATCAACGCTTGAGAACCCAGGTCGACCAGGCGGAAGGAGGGTTTGGCGGTGCGCCCAAGTTTCCCGCTTCCATGGCCATTCACTGGCTGCTCAACTGGCATTATTTTTCCGGAAATCCGGAAGCCCTGGAACATGCCCTGTTTTCCCTCGAAAGAATGGCGCGAGGAGGAATCTACGACCAAATAGGAGGCGGATTTGCCCGATACGCCACCGATCGCGCCTGGCTCATTCCGCATTTTGAAAAAATGCTCTATGACAATGCCCTCCTGGTGAGCGTTTTGAGCGAAGCGCATAAATATACTGCCGGGCATCAGTCTGGCGGTTCGAGGTCGCAATGGGCAGATATCATTGAGCAAACCCTCGGGTATATTGCTCGGGAAATGACACACCCGGACGGCGGCTTCTATGCCGCCCAGGATGCCGATTCAGAAGGCGTTGAGGGGAAGTTTTACGTATGGGACAAGGCAGAAATAGAGGCTTTGCTTGGGCAGGATGCAGCCTTGTTCTGCGACTTTTACGGAGTCACCGGGGAGGGGAACTGGGAGGAGAAAAATATCTTATGGCGCCCATACCGGTACCAGGAGTATGCCGCTTCCAGGAATATTCCTCTTGAAGCGCTGATGCAAACGCTTACTTCCTGCGGCGACATCCTTCTCCGCGAGCGTTCCAAACGAGTCCCGCCCGGCCTCGATCATAAAATACTGCTGGATTGGAATGCCCTTATGGTGTCGGCCTACGCGGCTGCTTACACCGCGCTGGGGCATGATTCCTGCCTGCAGGCTGCAGTAAAAAATCTTGGGTATCTGAACAGCGCTTTCAGAAATCCGGATGGAACCTGGCGTCACAGCGCATCTCAGGCAAAGGCATTTCTGGACGATTATGCCTTTTTAATTGCAGCCTGGGTGGATGTCCATCAGATAACATTTGAGGATCAATACCTGAAATGGGCTGAGCAGGCAACGGAATATGTACTGACCCATTTTCTGGATCCCGACTCCGGTCTTTTCTTTAACACCGATTCAAGCCAAACAGACATCATTTTCCGCAAGAAAAATGTGTACGACAATGCAACTCCTTCCGGAAACAGCACCATGGCACACAACCTGCAACGCCTGGGCATCTTACTCGATCGTCCGGATTGGCGGGAGAAAGCGCGACAGATGATGGTTTCCATGCGGGAAACAGTAGAAAAATACCCGCGGTCATTTGAGCGTTGGGCATTAGACCTGCTTAATGAGTCGTACCCAATGCTTGAAATTGCCATAGTAGGGGAGAACGCTCCGGAAAAAGCAAGAGAGATACAAAAGGCTTTTTTACCGCACAAGATCATGGCGGTGAGCAAAGTTCCGAACGACAACCTGCCTTTACTAAAGGGCAAGCCTGGAGCTGCAGATGCTCTGATCTATTTGTGCCGGGATTATGCGTGTCAGCAACCCGTTACTTCTCTGGAAGACTTTTGGAACTTGGTTGATTCGCAGTAAACCACTACTTTCACCAGGCAAAAGCCGGTTTATCCCATGAACATGAAAGTTTTATGTACCATTTTGTTGTTAGGTAGCCTGGCACTCCGGGTGGCAGGGCAACAAGTGCCTCAGTTCAGCTTGTATACCCTTAATCAGTATGTTTTTAATCCGGCTTATGCGGGGCTTGACAACACGCTGGTCATGAACGGGGTGTATCGCCAGCAATGGTCAGGCCTACAGGGAGCGCCTGCTACTCAGCATATAAATGCCCATTTGCCCATTTATGCTATAAGTAGCGGGGTAGGGCTCCGGGTAGAAAATGACGTCATAGGGGCGCACAACACAACCCAGGCCGTATTGAGCTACAGTTATCAGCTGGATTTATCCAGAAACACCCTGTTGTCGGTCGGATTGAGTGGCGGCTGGTTACAGTACAGCCTGGATGGCGCCAAGTTGAGGGCCCCGGAGGGTACTTATGCAGAGCCAAGCTTTTCACACAACGAAACCGTTTTGCCGCAGGGACGTGTGCAGGCAGGTGCACCGATATTTGAAGCCGGTCTCTTTTTACAGAATAAAAAGTGGGAATTAGGCCTTTCAGCCCAGCCAGTCTTTGCTACCAGGTTGAAGGAGAATTCCAACGGAAATTTTGCCTTGGCCCCGGTTCAGCATTATATGATTTATGCCGCGTACTATTGGATGGCTGGAGAAAACCTCAAGGTAAAGCCATCTGCTTTAGTTAAATCTGACTTCAGGGAGACACAAATGGAAGTTTCTTTAATGGGTATGTGGCGCGAAAATACTTTTGCCGGCGTTTCATACCGCGGATTCTCTGCCGGCTCCAGAGACGCGGTCGTTTTATTCCTTGGTTTTAAGATAAATGACAAAACAACCTTGGGCTATGGATTCGATTTGCCGCTTTCTGCATTGAGTGCAGCGCACCGCGGCAGCCATGAATTGTTGATCCGTTACAGCCTTAACAAGCCTATTGGGGTGGGGAAACTCCCTCCGGTGATTTACAATCCTCGATTTTTTTGAAAAATTTCAGGCATCGGCATAAAATTTGCCGGCTGGGCGACAGTTGAAATTTTACCAAAAAATGCCAAAAAAAATGCAACCGAATACAATTAAACGTTAATTAAACGTTAGAGTGCGTCCTTCACCGAATTGAAAATTTTTGCACTTGCCAAATTTTATTCAGTAAAGTTTGCGCAAATAATTTAATCCTCTGTCTACCTTTACGACCACTTTTCCAAACCGAACATATTTAGTAGGAAAACACGGGTGTTTAACATGAAAAAACTACAGCATTCATTTCTTCTGCTGCTATTCCTTGCAGCCCTTGCCGCTTCATGTGGCCGTAGCGAAGGTGGCCAACTAGTTGGCGTCGCCAATCGCCCAAAATGGAAAGGGATCAACCCATATGGTATGGTGTATGTCCCCTCCGGTTCTCTCACCATCGGTTCCGGTGATGAAGACATCAGCCGTTCGCTGGTGGCTCAGCCGAAAACCATCTCCATTCAAGGTTTCTTCATGGACGACACGGAGATTACCAACAACGAATATCGTCAGTTCGTTGATTGGGTGGTAGACTCCCTTGCCTTGCGCAAGCTTGATCTCGTTCTGGAAGAATCTGAAAACGACCAGTCTCCCCCGCAACCCAGCCTGGACTGGGAAGCTCGCGGCGACATCGACTGGGAGGCAGATTCTGAAGAAGGCGGAGATGGCGCCCTGGAAGATCTCTTCTACCAAGGCAACGAACGCTTTGCCGGTCGCAAAGAATTCGACGTGAATAAACTCGTCTTCGAATTCCAATGGTACGACTGGCAGGGTGCAGCACATGCTCCTCGTGGTAAGGATGTAAATCGCACCAGCTTTATCCGCCGTGAATCTGTCAAGATTTACCCGGATACGCTTACCTGGATCCGCGACTTCTCCTATTCCTACAACGAGCCGATGTCCCGTAACTATTTCTGGCACCCTGCTTTCGATGATTATCCGGTAGTAGGTGTGAACTGGAAGATGGCCAAAGCTTTCTGCTACTGGCGTACTAAAATCTGGAACATGGCCGGTGAAACGGAGGAAATGTCTGAAGACTTCCGTCTCCCAACGGAACACGAATGGGAATATGCCGCTCGCGGTGGTCGTGAAGAAGCTCCATATCCTTGGGGTGCTTACTACACCCGCAATGCTAAAGGTTGCCTCCTGGCGAACTTCAAGCCTGGCCGTGGTGTATATCCGGAAGATGGTGGTCTGTACACGGTAAAAGCTGACGGATACTATCCGAACGACTACGGTCTGTACTGTATGTCCGGCAACGTGGCAGAATGG